>BTUT01000192.1:0-6099 GCA_045862935.1 Acidimicrobiia bacterium | reverse complement strand
GGCGATGCCGCGACGGTCCTCGTGCAGCTCGGCGCGCTGCTCGACGCGGGCCACGAGCCGCGCAGGGTCGCGGAGGATCTCCTGCGCGTGAGCCGGGACGCATTCCTGATCCACGCAGGCGCGGGGCGGGTACGGGTGGCGGGGCCCGCTGAGGAGCAGCAGGTGCTGCGAGACGCCGGTGCCGCGCTCGGCAACGGCGGGCTCGTCCGGATCATCGAGACGCTCGGGCAGGCCGTGGTCGACATGCGCGGCGTCGACGCCGCCGACCCGCGTCTGGTGCTGGAGGTCGCGCTCGTGCGGCTCGCCCGGCGCGACGCCGGTCCGCCGCTCGTGCTGCTCGCCGAGCGGGTGGAGCGACTGGAGCGTGCGCTCGAGGGTGCCCAGCCCACGCCGCCCGCCGACTCGCCCACCTCATCCACACCCGCGCCGGCGTGGGTGCCCACGTCGGAGGCTGCGCCCGCGCCGGGCGGTTCCGACGTGGCGGCCCCGGCCTCTCCCGCGGCCGCGCGGGGCCGGAGGGGATCGAAGCCGGCCCTCGGTGGCGTGCTGAGCACGCGCGCCTCGGTGGCGGAGCCCGCGCCCACACCTGAGCCGCCCGACCCATCCGGCCCATCGGGGTCGCGCGAGCCGCGCGGGTACGACGGCGACCCCGGTGACGCGGTGGCCGCCGATGACGACTCCGGTCGCTCGGCCGAGACCGGCGCTGGTGCGCCCGGGTCGGCGTCGGCGTCGGCCTCGGGCGGAGACGGCCCGCTCGACCTCGACGAGGTCGTGCTCGCGTGGGCCGAGCTGCTGGGTGAGTTCCCGATCGCGACGCGATCCTCGGTGCAGCACGCACAGCCGATCCGGGTCGAGGGCGACGTCGTGGTCTTCGGGATCGCGCCCCAGATGCTGGCGGCCGCGCAGCCCCGGTTCCGCTCGTCGGCCGACGCCATCCGGGACGCCCTCACCCGGCGGCTCGGCCGTACTCCCCGGTTCAAGCTCGAGGCCTCGACCGAGGTCGACCTCGCCGGGGACGGCCGCCGCGTGCCCGGCGGATCGTCCGACTCGCCGGGCCCACCGCCGCCTGCGGGATCCGGCAACGCGGCCGGGTCCGGCAACGCGGCCGGGTCCGGCAACGCGGCCGGGTCCGGCGAGGCGCCGCCACCCGACGAGGACCTCGACGAGATCTCACTCGACGACCTCGTGGACGCCGGGCCGGCCGGGCCGGCGGTAACGTCCGTCGGGATCCTCGAAGCGGAGCTGGGAGCGACCGTCGTCGAGGAACGCCCCCGGGGAGCGCAGGAGCCGTCGTGACCAACCCGAAGCAGCTCAACCAGATGATGCGCCAGGTCCAGAAGATGCAGGCCGACATGGCCGCGGCGCAGGAGGCGCTCGCGGCAGAGACCGTCGAGGCGTCGGCGGGGGGCGGCATGGTGACGGCGACGGTCAGCGGGACCGGTGAGCTGCAGTCCGTCTCCATCTCTCCGGAGGTGGTCGACCCCGACGACGTCGAGATGCTCGAGGACCTCGTCGTCGCCGCCGTGGTCGAAGCGATGCGGATGGCGCAGGAGAAGGCGGCCGAGCGCATGGGCGGTCTCACGGCCGGACTCGACCTGGGCGGGCTCGGCGGGCTGCTCGGGTAGTGACGTCCGTCTACGAGGGGCCGGTCCAGGCCCTCATCGACGAGTTGGGGCGCCTCCCGGGGATCGGACCCAAGTCCGCCCAGCGCATCGCGTTCTACCTGCTCAAGGCCGCGCCACAGGACGCGAACCGGCTGGCGCAGGCGATCACCGAGGCGAAGGCCCGGGTCACGTGGTGCCGCCGGTGCTACAACTTCGCGACGGGCGAGCTCTGCGCGTACTGCCTCGACGAGCGGCGCGACCCGACCCTCGTCTGCGTGGTCGAGGAGCCGCGTGACATCGTCGCGGTGGAGCGCACGCACGAGTTCGCGGGCCGCTACCACGTGCTGCAGGGCGCCATCGCCCCGATCGAAGGGGTGGGGCCCGAGCAGCTGCGCATCAAGGAGCTCGTCGCGCGAGTCGGCGAGGAGGGCGTCGTCGAGGTGATCCTCGCCACGAACCCCAACATCGAGGGTGAGGCCACCGCGATGTACCTCGCCCGGGTGCTCAAGCCGCTCGGGGTACGCGTCACCCGCCTCGCGAGCGGCCTCCCGGTGGGCGGCGACCTCGAGTACGCCGACGAGGTCACCCTGGGCCGCGCCCTCGAAGGCCGCCGCGAGGTGTGACGCGTGTTTGGACGCACTGCGGGCCCATGGCACCGTGAAACGTCCAGACAGGGGCTGTGTCCGGGGGCGGGTGGACGCGGACATGGCAGCGACCTTCGAGCGGCAGCTGGGGCTCATCACCACTCGGCAGGCGCGATCCCTCGGCATCTCGGCGGACGGCATCCGTCACCGGGCGCGAACCGCGGTGTGGGAGCGCGTCGGCAAGGGTCTCTACC
Source organism: Acidimicrobiia bacterium (assembly GCA_045862935.1). Classification (GTDB taxonomy): domain Bacteria; phylum Actinomycetota; class Acidimicrobiia; order IMCC26256; family PALSA-555; genus CAIUKV01. The sequence continues at coordinate 3,657 of BTUT01000192.1, read as the reverse complement.
GGCTCCGCGGGACTCCCTCGTCGTGGGAGCAGGGCGTGCTGGGTGCGGTGCTCCTCGCCGGTGAACCGGCGTGGGCCTCACATTCCACGGCCGCCCTGCTCTGGGGCTTCTCCGGCTTCGACGAGGAACCGGTCGAGCTCACGGTGACGATCACGCGGCGCCCCCGCGTGCCGGGCGCACGTGTCCACCGGAGCGGGACGGTCGAGTCCGCCGACGTCCGCGAGGTGGGCGTGGTACCCACGCTGTCGGCGGCCCGCACGATCGTGGACCTCTCGTCGCGCCTCGACGATCAGAGGCTCGCCGCCATGGTCGACGACGGGCTGCGTCGGAGGGTGCTGACGCTCGGCGGGTTGCATGCGGTGGCTCGACGCCTCCCCACGATCGCCCCCGGCCGAAGCCCGCGCCGCGTGGCTCGGCTGCTCGCCCTGCGCACGCCTGGCTACCACCCCGGCGACAGCGAGCTCGAAGCTGCGGTCCTGCGGACCCTGGTGGACCACGGTCTCCCCGAGCCGGTGCGACAGTTCCGGGTGGTGGTCGGTGACCGGACGTACTTCCTCGACCTCGCGTACCCGGAGCGGAAGCTCGCCATCGAGGTGGACGGCTTCGACTACCACCGGGGTCGGGGCGTCTTCGACCGCGATCGATCGCGTCAGAACGACCTCATTGGTGCCGGCTGGACCGTCCTGCGGTTCACGTCGGCGTCGACCCCCGATGAGATCGTGACCGCCGTCCGTCGCTTCTTGTTTGGACGCTGACCGGCGCCCTGGCGCGGCAGAGTGTCCAAACGCTAGGTGAGGGAGCGGGTGATGACCTTGCCGACGGCTTCGGCCTCGACGAGGAAGCCGTCGTGGCCGGTGATGGACTCGACGACCGTGACGCCGGACGCAGCCGGGATGAGCTCGGCGAGCTCGTACTGGAGCCGCAGCGGGTAGAGCCGGTCCGACGAGATCCCGGCGATGGTGACGTCGGCGCTGATCCGGCCGAGCGCCTCCGCGACGCCGCCCCGCCCGCGACCGACGTCGTGGTGGTTCATCGCCTCGCTCAGCACGCAGTACGTGTTCGCGTCGAACCGCTCGGCGAGCTTCGCGCCGTGGTACTCGAGGTACGACTCGATCGCGTAGCGACCGCCGTCGAGCGGACGCTCGTCGCCCTGGTGGTCGCGCCCGAACCGGTCCTCGAACTCGAGCTCGGACCGGTACGAGATCTGCCCGATGCCCCGCGCGATCGACATACCGACATGGGGGCCGACGGCCGGCGCGGCGTCGTAGTAGTCGCCCCCGTTCCAGTGCGGATCGGCCTGGATCGCGCGGATCTGGACGTTGCAGAGCGCGATCTGCTCCGCCGTGGCCCGCGCGCCCACGGCGACGATGACCGCCCGCGCGACCCGTTCGGGGAACCCGACCGCCCACTCCAGCGCCCGCATGCCGCCCATCGATCCGCCGATCACTGCGTGCCATCGGGCGATTCCGAGCTGGTCGGCGAGCGCGGCCTCGACCACGACCTGGTCGCGGATCGTGATGCGCGGGAAGCGCGATCCATACGGGCGGCCGTCGCCGGCGTCCGACGCCGGGCCGGTGGTGCCCTGGCAGCCGCCCAGCACGTTGGGGCACACGACGAAGAAGCGGTCGGTGTCGATCGGGGCGCCGGGCCCGATCATCGGGTCCCACCAGCCCGCGTGGCGGTGCCCGGGCCCGGGTGGGCCGGCGGCGTGCGAATCACCGGTGAGCGCGTGCAGCACGAGCACGGCGTTCGACCCGTCGGGCGCGAGCGCGCCCCACGTCTCGTACGCGACCGTGACGTGCTCGATCCGGCCCCCCGCCTCGACCACGTGAGGTCGCGCGTCGAAGAGGCTCACGAACTGCCGGTGCCCGGGAGGGTCACCGGGGCGCCACGCCCCGGTGACCGGCGGGACCGGTGGCCCAGCCGTGTCAGGCTCCCTTGGCGGCGCGGAACCCCGCGTCGAGGTCGGCGAGGATGTCGTCGACCGTCTCGATGCCGATGCAGAGCCGTACGAGGTCGGGCGTCACGCCCGCGGTCGCCTGCTCGTCCGGCGTGAGCTGCGAGTGGGTGGTGGACGCGGGATGGATCGCCAGGCTGCGCACGTCCCCGATGTTGGCGAGGTGGCTGAACAGCTCGAGCGCGTCGACGAACTTGCGGCCCGCCTCGAGCCCACCCTTGATGCCGAACGCGAGGATCGCACCGGAGCCGTTGGGCAGGTACTGCTTCGCGCGGGCGTTCCACGGGCTCGACGCGAGGCCGGGGTACGCGACCCACTCGACCTCGTCGCGGGCTTCGAGCCACTGGGCGACCGCGAGTGCGTTCGTGCAGTGCCGCTCCATGCGGAGGCTGAGGGTCTCGAGGCCCTGGATGAACAGGAAGGCGTTGAACGGCGACACGGCGGCACCGAGGTCGCGCATGAGCTGCAGGCGGGCCTTGAGGATGTACTGCGCGGGACGCAGCCCCTCGGGGAGCTGTGAGTACACGAGGCCGTGGTAGCTGGGGTCGGGCTCGGTGAACACGGGGTGGCGGCCGCTGGCCACGTAGTCGAACTTGCCGCCGTCGACGATGACCCCGCCGATCGACGTGCCGTGCCCACCGATGAACTTCGTGGCGGAGTGCACCACGATGTCGGCGCCCCACTTCAGGGGCTGGCAGAGGTAGGGGCTCATCACGGTGTTGTCGACGACGAGGGGGATCTGGTTGGAGTGCGCGACGTCGGCCACGCCCTCGAAGTCGAGCACGTCGTTCTTCGGGTTCCCCACGCTCTCCGCGTAGAACGCACGGGTGTTGGGCTTCACCGCCGCGGCCCACGCGTCGAGGTCGTCGGGGTCGTCGATGAAGTCCACCTGCCACCCGAGCTTGGGCAGCGTGTAGTGGAGCAGGTTGTAGGTGCCGCCGTAGAGCGACGACGAGGCCACGACGTGGTCGCCGGCCTCGCCCAGGTTGAGCAGGGCGTACGACTCGGCCGCCTGGCCGCTCGCGGCGGCGAGCCCCCCGATCCCACCCTCGAGCGCGGCCACCCGCTCCTCGAAGACCGCCTGGGTCGGGTTCATGATGCGCGTGTAGATGTTGCCGAGCTCGGCGAGGCCGAAGAGGTTGGCGGCGTGCTCGGTGTCCCGGAACACGTAGCTGGTGGTCTGGTAGATCGGCACCGCGCGGGCCCCGGTAGTGGGGTCGGGGACGGCCCCGGCGTGCACCTGCTTGGTCTCGAATCCCCAGCTCTCGGACATGGCGTGCTCCTGTGCTCGTGGACAGCCGGTGGACGCCCAGAGGACGGCCACTCGTTCGACGGTGCCTCATCGGTGCCAGCCCGACGGGTGGCCGGGTGGGCCTGCAGGCCACGCTACGGGCCGAAATCCCGACCCTGCAATGCGGGTTTCGAGGGCGCAGTCGTTGACAGGCGCGCCGGCGCCGCCTAGGAAGAGCGCGCCTCTCGGGACCGAGCGGGTGACGAGGGAGTCCATCCCGGTGCGATCACCGGGTGTGCGAACGCCGGATCCGAGACCGAGATCTGGGAACAGGAGGGACCGACCATGACCGACATGACCCCGAACGAGGGCTCGGAGCCCACCCTGCCGCCGCCCCCGCCGCCCCCGGCCGCGGCCGCGATGCCCGTCGCCGCGCCGGCCGGGTGGGGACCGCCGGGGCAGATCCGCA
>BTUT01000191.1:0-6100 GCA_045862935.1 Acidimicrobiia bacterium | reverse complement strand
GGATGTGGTACGCCTCCAGGAACGCCTCGAGGGCGATCTTCCAGTTCGCCCGGACACGAATGGCGCGCCACCAGTTGACCCGTTGGCGTTCGAGCTCGAGGCCTCCCAGGATCTCGATGAGACCCGGGCCGAGGGCCTCGTCGAGTTCGGGGGTGTCGGCGCCCGCGCAGATCCACACCATGCCCCACCTTGTGGCGACGCGGTGCTCTACGAGATGGAGCCGGTCACGGTCCATGGTGTCGGGCCGGAAGCCCCGCTCCGCGTAGACGTACGAGCAGGTGCCGTCGAGGTCGAAGCGCCAGCCGTGGAACGGGCACACGATCTGGCCCCCGCGGAAGGTCCCGCAACCCGTTCCGAGGGCCGTCGCGCGGTGCCGGCACGCGTTCTCGAAGGCCTTCACCGAGCCGTCCTCCTGGCGAACGATCAGCAGCGAACGGCCGACGATCTCGTACTCGATGAAGTCGCCCGGACGGGGCACGTCCTCGAGGCGACACGCGGGCTGCCAGGCGCGGGCCCAGAGCATCTCCGCCTCGAGCGCGAAGAACTCTGGGTCGTAGTAGCGCGCGGCCGGGACGGACACGTCGTCCACCATCCGGTGTGGCACCGAGTGGGTGTCCGACGTGGGTCGGCCCAGCGGTGCGGCCGTCCCGGGGTCTCTCTCCGTCGTCGCCATCGGCTCCCTCTTGTGGTCGGCGGCGGGTGTGACGGGACCGCGTGGTCGTGGCCGACGCCTCCCGACCACGGTCGCAGCGGGAGGGATCGTCCCACGGATCCGGGCGGTTTGCGACCGACATGGTCTGAGCGCCGCACCCACCGCACGGCGCGCCGGGATCCCGGGCCTCGGGCCACAGGGGATGCGGGACGCGGGTGGTCGGCGGGGCTATGGTCCGCGTCGGTGGCTGCCGTGGACGCGATTCCCGCCGAGGCCGGAGCCGAGTACGAGGCCGATCACGAGGCCGATCACGAGGCCGAGACCCGGCCCGACGCCGAACCCACGATCGCCGGGGACGACCTCGACGGCGCGGCTCCGCCGTCCGGGCCGCCCCTGCCGCTGGGCGACCGGGTCTGGCTCCGGGGTCGGGGCACGATGTTCGTCCGGCGGGTGGACGGTCCGCCCGGGGCCCGAACCGTCCTGCTCGTGCACGGCTGGCTCGCCAGCGGCGGCCTGAACTGGTTCCAGTGCTTCGAGCCGCTCTCCGAGCACTTCCGGGTCCTCGCTCCCGACCTGCGCGGGCACGGCCGCGGCATCCGGTCACGGCGGCGGTTCACGCTGGCCGACTGCGCCGACGACCTCGCCGCCCTGATCCGGCGCGAGGGGTGCGGGCCCGTGACCGCGGTGGGCTACTCGATGGGCGGTCCGGTGGTCCAGCTCCTCTGGCGCCGCCACCCCGACCTCGTCGCCGGCCTCGTCTTCTGCGCGACCGGTGCCGAGTTCGTGCCCGGCAACCGTGAGCGGTACGCCTTCCTCGCGACGATGACCGTGGCGGCCGGCACCACCCGCGTGGGCCGGGTGTTCGGGTTCCTCCCGTCGCTCGTGACCCGGTCGATCGTCGGCATCCGCCCCCCGAAGCGGCCGGGGTCGTTCGCCCGCTGGGCGCGCTCGGAGATGGCGCGCCACGACATCCGGGCGATCGTCGAGGCGGGTCACGCCATTGGCACCTACAGCGCCCGCCACTGGATCCACGATGTCGACGTGCCCACCTCGGTGCTCGTCACCACGCGTGACCGGGCCGTCGACCCCACCGCGCAGTCGCGCCTGGCGATGGCGATCCCCGGCGCCCACATCAACCGGATCGACGACGGCCACGTCGCGTGCGTGAACCCCGAATTCGGTCGCAAGGTCACCGACTGCTGTCTCGACGTCGAGCGACGGGTGCGCCTCGGGCTGCGTCGCACCTCGGCGCCGGGCGCCTGAGCGGAGGCCCCCGAGCGGAGGCCCTCGAGCGGAGGCCCCCGAGCGGAGGCCCTCGAGCGGAGGCCCCCGAGCGCCCGCGCCGGCCCACCCGCGCCAGCCCACGCGCGGGCGAGGGACCGATGGCCCTGGTGGACTGGTGCGCCCCGCCATAGGTTCGCGGCACATGCGTCAGGTCGACAGCGCGGGAGCCGGGTTCCTCTACGGCGAGACGCCGGGCTGGCACATGCACGTCTCGGCCCTCCTCGTGCTCGACACGACCGACACGCCGGGCTTCGACTTCGACGCCGTGCGCGAGCTCTACGCGCGGCGCCTGGCGGGCGTTCCCGAGCTGCGGGCGCGGCTGGTGAACGTCCCGATGGGCCTCGATCGGCCGGCCCTGGCCGACGACCCCACCTTCGACATCGACGCCCACTGCCACGAGGCCCACCTCCCTGCCCCCGGCACTCGCCGCCAGCTCGCGGACCTCGTGTCGCGGCTCGTCGCCCGCAAGCTCGACCGCCGGAGCCCGCTGTGGGAGGCGTGGTTCATCGACGGCCTCGACGACGGTCGGGTGGCGCTGCTCGTGAAGATGCACCACGCGCTCGTCGACGGGACCTCCGGGATGCACCTGGCGTCGATCGTCATGGACACGTCGCCCACGCCGACAGCTGCTCCGACCGGGGAACGTCCGGGCCTCGCAGCGCCGTCGACCGTGCGTCTCGGTGCCGGCACGGCGCGGACGCTCGCGGCCCTCCCGTGGCGGTCGGTGCGCTTCGCGAACCAGTTCGCGCGCCAGACCGTCACGTTCGTCCGCCAGAGCCAGCGTCCCGACGCTCCGCCGCTCGCCTTCTCGGCGCCGCGCACGGAGCTCAACCGCAACATCAGCGCATCACGGAGCCTCGCGATGTGCACCCTCTCGCTGGACGACATCCGTACCGTGAAGTCGGCCTTCGGGACCTCGGTGAACGACGTCGTGCTCGCGATGGCCGGCGGGGCGCTGCGCGCCTACCTCGTCGAGCGTGGCGGCCTCCCGGAGACGTCGCTGGTCGCCCAGGTGCCCGTGTCGGTGCGCCGCGAGGACTCCCTGGAGGAGATGGGCACTCAGGTGGTGAACATGTTCACCACGCTCGCGACCGACATCGACACGAGCGTCGATCGGCTCCGCGAGGTCGCGTCGGTGACCTCACGCGCGAAGGACTACCAGCGGGCGATCTTCGCCGACCGTGCCGTGGCGCTCCCCGACCTCGTACCACCGTTCGTGATCTCCGTCGTGGCCCGCGCGTTCACCGGACTCGGTCTCGAGGGCCGCATGCCCCCGCTCTACAACGCGATCGTGTCCGACGTGCGGGGCTCGCCCGTCGAGCTCTACGTGGGTGGCGCGCGGCTCGTCGCGATGTACCCGTTCGGGCCGCTGCTGCTGGGCTCGGCCCTCAACGTCACGGCGCTGTCGCACCTGGACGAGATGAACATCGGCATCGCGGCGACCCCGGAGGCGGTGCCCGACCCGTGGGAGCTGGTCGAGCACCTCGAGGCCGAGCTCGCGCGGCTCCTCGACGCGGCGCGCCCGGCCGGCTGAGGCCCGCGTACGCGCGCTCGCGCCCGGCGCGCACGAGGGGCCGGAGCGTGGTGCCCCGGCCCCTCGTGATCGAACGGCTCGCCGTTGACCCGATGGTTCACCGCTGGATCGCCTCGAGCACGTCGAGGTTGGCCGCCCGGCGGGCGGGGGGTGCCGCGACCAGGACCGCCGCGAGGGCCGCGAGGACCACGATGGCCACGAGCGACGGTGCCGGCAGGACCAGGCGGCTGAACCCCTCGTCCCGCAGCGCCCGCACGAGGGCCCAGCTGAACGCGGCGCCCACCAACGTCCCGAGCGTGGTGCCGAGCAGCGCGATGAGCACCGACTCCCGGCGCACCATGGAGCGCACCTGGGTGCGGGTCATGCCGAGCGCCCGCAGCACGCCGAGCTCGCGGGTCCGCTCGAACACCGACAGGGCCAGCGTGTTGGCGATCCCGAAGAACGCGATCACCAGCGCCATGGCGAGCAGCACGTACACCAGGTTCAGGGTCTTGTTGATCTCGCTCGCGAACGAGCTCTTGAACTGCTCCTCGGAGAGCAGCTCCGCGGTCGGGTAGTCGGCGAGCACGGCCTCGATCGCGTGACGGGCCTCGCTCATCGACACGCCCGGCGCCGTCGCGATCACCACGTTGTCGTCGACCCGGGAGGTCACGTTCGCCTCGTATGCGGCCAGCGAGATCGCGTACTGCCCGAGCGGCTCACGCGTGCCGAACACGGCCCCGACCCGGAACTCCTGCGGACCGGTCTCGGGGAACGACAACGTCACCGTGTCGCCCACCCCGAGGCCGCGCGCCTCGGCCTCGCGCTCCTGCACGGCAACCTCGCGTGCTCCGAACCCGCTCAGCGAGCCCTCGCGGAGGTCGGTGAAGACCGTGTCCGCGATGGTGGTGGGGTCGAAGCCAGTGATCGCCTTCGTGGTGCCCCGGGCCGTGGCGGTGGCGTAGCGGAGCTGGGTGACCGACGCCGTCTCGGGCAGCGCGTCGATCTGCTGCGCGGCCGTCGGGCTCAGCCCACCCATGCCGAACTGGGTGTCGATGATGAACTCGCCCTTCATGGCCTCCTCGACCGTGGTCGAGAGCGACGCACGGGTCGACGCCGCGAAGATCGTGATCAGCACCACGAGGCCCACGCCTACCATGAGGGAGGACGCGGTCGCCGAGGTGCGGCGCGGGTTGCGGTTCGCGTTCTCCCGAGCCAGCGCGCCGGCCACGCTGCCTCGAGCGACGGGCCAGCCGACCGTGCGCACGAACGGCCGTGCGAGGACGGGTCCGAGCATCGCGACGCCGACGAACACCGCCAGCGCGCCGAGCCCCACCGGGCCGGCACCGCCGCCCGACAGGCCCTGCGCGATGAGCGCGGCCCCGCCCGCGGTGACGAGCGCGCCCACGACGGTTCGGCGGCGGGCGCCCTGGTCGTGGTCGGTCGCCGCGTCCCGCAGCGCCTCGATCGGTGCGGTCTTCGCGGCCCGGCGGGCCGGGAAGTACGCGGAGACGAGCGTGACCACGATCCCCACCGCCATGGAGACCACGATCGTCCGCGGCGCCACCACGGTGCCCGCGCTCGGGAAGCTCACACCGAAGGCCGCGAGGGCCCACCGCAGCACGTGCGCCGTGCCGATGCCCGCCACCACGCCGACGGCGGAGGCGAACAGGCCGGTGAGGAACGCCTCGAGCATCACGGAGCGGGTCACCTGCGTGCGCCGCGCCCCGATGGCTCGCAGCAGTGCGGTCTCCCGGGTGCGCTGGGCCACGGTGATGGCGAACGTGTTGTGGATCACGAACGAACCCACCACGAGCGCGACGATCGCGAACACCAGGAGGAACATGCTCACGAACCCGAGCGCGGTGCCCGCTTCCTCGCGGGCCTCCTCGGCCGCGACGGTCCCGGTGACGACGTCGAGGGACTTCTCGGGCAGTGCGGCGCTCAGGTTGGCGACCAGCTCGCGCGGCGAGACCCCGTCCGCGGCCACCACGTTGATCGCGGCGTAGCGGCCCGAGGTCCCGAACACCTCGGACGCCGTGGCGGGCGCGAACGCGACCAGCTGCGCGCCGGCCGCGTCGTCCGCGCCGCCGTAGGTCACGACACCGACGAGCCGGTAGTGACCGGCCCCGGAGGGCCCGACCACGCGGACCTGCTCCCCGAGGCGGAAGTTGCCGACGCGCCGGGTCGCACGGTCGATCACCACCTCGTCCGCGCGGCGCGGGGCGTGCCCGGCCACGACGCGCATCGGGTTCAGGGCGCGCGACGCAGGCCAGCCGAGCGCGACCGGGATGGCCCGGTTGGGGTTCGCGTCCACGAGCTCGCCGTCGTGCCCGACGACCACCGCGATCCCCTTCAGCTGGGGTTCGGCCGCTCCGACGGCGTCCACTGCCCGGACGCGCTCGAGCACGGACGCGTCGACGGTCCCCCGCACCTCGGCGGCGTCGTTGGCGCCCTGCACGTGACGGGCCGAGCGCACGACCGCGTCGGTGGACTCGTAGGCGGTCCGGGTCACGGTGTCGTAGCTCTTGGCGATGGTGTCGGTCAGCACGAACGTGCCGGCCATGAACGCGACGCCGAGCACCACCGCGATGCTCGTGAGGAGGAACCGCGCCTTCTTGGCGCGGATGGACTGGATCGTGAGCGACAAC
>BTUT01000190.1:0-6100 GCA_045862935.1 Acidimicrobiia bacterium | reverse complement strand
TGTGCTTCTTCTTGCGCATCCGCTTGCGGCGCTTCTTGATGAGAGACCCCATGGCGGCGGGCACGGTAGCCGCTCCGAGCGGTCGCAGCCCATTCGCGAGCTCCGTGCGCGCGGTGGCCCACTAGGGTCGGGGGGCCCTTCGGGGGCCCTTCGGGGGTGGTGTAACGGCAGCACGGGGTCCTTTGGAGTCCCAAGTCGAGGTTCGAAACCTCGCCCCCGAGCTCCGACGTGGGCATGCTGGCGTGTCGGCCGGCAACCCCGGCGAACCGACCAGAGCCCGACCAGAGCCCGACGCGAGCCGACGAGCGCCCGACGAACGCCCGACGAGGACGAGGAGCGAGGAGGAGACCCATGGCCTACCGACCCCTCTCCGCGGTCGTCCTGGCCGCGGGCGGTGGCACCCGCATGCGCTCGCGGGTCCCGAAGGTGCTGCACCCCCTGTGCGGTCAGCCGATGCTGCTCCACGTCGTCGAGACGCTCGGTGCGCTGCCCCTCGAGCGCATCGTGGTCGTGGTCGCTCCCGACGCCACTGCCGTGACCGAGATGATCGAGGATCGGGCCACCACGGCGGTACCGATCGAGTTCGTGGAGCAGCGCGTGCCGAGGGGCACGGGAGACGCGACCGCGGTGGCCCTGGCGTGCTTCCCCGAGGTCGTCGACGACGACGACGTGATCGTGTGCACCGCCGACGTCCCACTCCTGCGCGCCGAGACCCTCGCGATGCTCGCCACCGAGCACCGCCTCGCCGACGCGGCCGCAACGTTGCTCACGGCGGTCCTCGACGACGCGACCGGCTACGGCCGCATCGTCCGCGACGACCGCGGCAACGTGGCGCGCATCGTCGAGCAGACGGACGCGAACGACGACGTGCTCGCGATCACCGAGGTGAACCCGTCGATCTACTGCTTCCGGCGCGCGTACCTGGCCCCCGCACTCCGTCGCGTGAGCCCCGAGAACGCGCAGGGCGAGTACTACCTCACCGACGTGATCGAGGTGCTGCGGAGCGCCGGGCACGCGGTGCAGGCCGTCGCGGCCGCCGACGCCACCGAGACGCTGGGTGTGAACGACCGGGTCCAGCTCGCGAGCGCCGAGGCCGTGCTCCGCCGGCGGATCAACGAAGCCTGGATGCGCGCGGGGGTCACGATGGTCGATCCCGATCGCGTGTACCTCGACGCGACCGTCGCGCTCGCTCCCGACGTTCGCCTGCTGCCGGGGGTGGTGCTCGAAGGCGCGACCACGGTGGCCAGCGGCGCGGTGATCGGCCCCGACACGCGCCTCGTCGACGCCGTCGTCGGTGAGGACGCCGTGGTGGAGTCGAGCGTCGGCCGGGAGGTCGAGATCGGTGCCGGAGTGCGAGTCGGCCCGTTCGCTCACCTGCGGGCGGGCACCCGGCTCGCCTGTGACGCGCGCGTGGGCAGCTTCGTCGAGACGAAGAACGCCGAGGTGGGCGAGGCCGCCAAGCTGCCGCACCTCGCGTACGTGGGGGACGCCGAGGTCGGTGCCGGGGCGAACGTTGGTGCCGGCACCATCACCGCGAACTACGACGGCGTGCACAAGCACCGCACGCGCATCGGCGACGGCGTGCACACCGGGTCGAACTCGGTGCTCGTCGCACCCGTCGACGTCGGTGATGGCGCCTACACCGGCGCGGGCGCGGTGGTCACTCGCGACGTGCCCCCCGGCGCCCTCGCCGTCGGGGTCCCGGCTCGGATCGTGGAAGGCTGGGCCGCGACGCGCGACGATGGGGCGACGCCCGGCGAAGCGAGCGGCGACCGCGCGACGGGCGAAGCCGCAGCCAGCAGTGACGCGAACCACGAAGCGGAAGACGTCGACGACGAGCAGCCCTGAGCAGCCACCGGCCCGGGATTCCCGACACGGCAGAGAGCGAGCCATCGCATGGAGCACATGACCAAGAAGCGGCTGCTGCTCGTCGCGGGGCGCGGCAACACCGCGCTCTCGGAGGAGATCGCCGCGTGCCTGGGTGAGCCGCTCGGCGAGATCAGGCTGTCGACGTTCGCCAACGGCGAGCTCTACTGCCGCTACGGCGAGAGCGTGCGCGGGGCCGATGCGTTCGTGATCCAGAGCCACACCGAGCCGATCAACGATCACATCATGGAGCAGCTGATCATGATCGACGCGGCGAAGCGCGCCTCGGCCACGCGCATCACCGCGGTCTGCCCGTTCTACGCGTACGCCCGCCAGGACCGGAAGGCCGAGGGGCGTGAGCCGATCACCGCGCGTCTGGTGGCCGATCTCCTCACCGTGGCCGGTGCGGATCGTGTCGTGACCGTCGACCTCCACACCGGCCAGATCCAGGGCTTCTTCGACTTCCCCGTCGACCACCTCACCGCCGTCCCGCTGCTCGCCACGCACCTCGCCGAGAGCGTCGACGGTGAGGTCACGGTGGTGTCGCCGGACGCCGGCGGCGGCAAGCTCGCCCGGCGGTACGCGAACCACCTCGCCGACTTCGGGATCGAGGCCGAGCTCGCGTTCATCGACAAGCGCCGGCCCAAGGGAACCCAGAACGAGGCCGAGGCGGTCGAGGTCGTGGGCGAGGTCGACGGGCGGGTCTGCGTGCTCGTCGACGACATGATCGACACCGCGGGCACCATCACGAGCGCAGCCGAGCTCCTCGTCGCCCGCGGCGCTGCTGACGTGGTGGTCGCCGCCACCCACGGGGTGCTCTCGGGGCCGGCCGTCGACCGTCTGAAGAACGCGCCGATCCGGGAGGTCGTGGTGTCGAACACGCTCACCATCCCGAGCGAGAAGCAGTTCGACGCACTCCGGGTGGTGTCGATCGCCCCGGTGATCGCCGAGGCGCTCGCCGCGGTGTTCGCCCAGACCAGCGTGAGCGAGATCTTCCGGGGCGACAACGTCTAGCATTGTCGGCCGTTCCGCCTCCGGAAGAGAGCTTGGTCGTGCCATGCCCGACGACGTCGTCCTGATCGCAGAAGCCCGCGACGCGCGCGGCTCCGGGCCCGCGGGCCGCCTCCGGCGTGAGGGGCGACTGCCGGCCGTGGTGTACGGCCTCGGGGGCGAGTCCACCGCGGTGAGCGTGCCGACCCACACCCTCGACCTCATCCTCGCGAAGGGCGTGAACTCGCTGATCACCTTGCGCCTCGGCGGCGAGGACCAGCTCGCGCTGGCGCGACAGGTGCAGCGCCATCCCGTGCGCGGTGACCTGCTCCACGTCGACTTCGTGCGCGTGAGCGTCGACGTCGCGATCGCCGCCGACGTCGCCCTCGTCCTGGAGGGTGAGCCGGAGGGCGTGAGGGGCGGCGGGCTGCTCGAGCAGCAGGTGTTCACGCTCCCGGTGGAGGCCAAGCCCCAGGACATCCCCGGTTCGATCGTGGCCGACGTGTCGCATCTGGATCTCGGGGACCAGCTGCGGGTGTCGGACATCACGCTGCCCGCCGGCGTGGTCACCACGCTCGACGCCGACACGCTGCTCGCGGCGGTCACGGTGCCGCGCGGGCTCGCGGCGGGCGAGGGTGCCGAGGAGGGCGCGGAGATCGAGGGCGATGGCGGCGCGGGCGAGACCGCCGAGTCGTCCGAGCGCGCGCCGGAGTAACCGGTGCTGCGCCGCGGCGCCCGGGGTGGCCCGCGGACCGGCACACCTGCCGACCTGCTCGTGGTGGGTCTCGGCAATCCGGGTGACGAGTACGCGCGCACCCGGCACAACGTGGGTGCCGACGTCGTGGAGCTGCTCGCGACCCGTCACGGCGCGCGCCTGCGGAAGGGGAAGGAGCGCGCCCTCGTCGACGAGGTGAACGTGGTCGGCAAGCGCATGGCCCTCGCCGTACCCCTGACGTACATGAACGACTCGGGCGCCGCGGTGCGAGCGTTGACCCGTCGCTTCGGGGTCGAGCCGGAGCGCGTCGTGATCGTGCACGACGAGCTCGATCTGGGTGTCGCGGAGCTGAGGCTGAAAGCCGGTGGTGGTCTCGCCGGGCACAACGGGCTGCGCTCGATCAAGGCGCACCTCCACACGGACGCGTTCCTGCGCGTGCGCATCGGCGTGGGCAAGCCGGTGTCGAAGGAGCACGGCGTCGACCACGTCCTCAACAAGTTCACGAAGCGCGAGCGCACCGAGATCGACGTGACGATCGCGCGAGCGGCCGACGCCGTCGAGGTCATCCTCGCGGACGGCATCGACGCGGCGATGAACCGCTTCAACTGACGCGCCACCGATCACCGTACGACGCCGTGACCGGATCCTCGCCACCCCTCGCCCCGCTCGCCTCGCTCCTCGCCGAGGAGCCGGCGCTGCGCGCGGTGATCAACCGGGAGCCCGTGGTCGCGGTGCCCGAGGCGGCCCGGGCGCTGTTCGTCGCGGCGCTCGCCCGCACGAGCACCCGCCGCCCGATCGTGGTCGCGGTGGCCACGCGCGCGGAGGCGGATCGACTCGTGCACGACCTCGCGCAGCTCCTCCCGGAGGGCTCGGTGGAGGAGTTCCCCGCGTGGGAGACCCTCCCGTTCGAACGGGTGTCGCCCTCCGTCGAGACCATGGGGCGGCGCCTGCGGGTGATGTGGCGGCTGCGCTCCGGCGACCTGCCCGCGGTGCTCGTCGCCCCCGTGCGCGCCCTCGTGCAGCGGCTCGGGCCCCACGTCGAGGACGTCGAGCCGGTCGGGATCGAGCCGGGGGCCCGGATCGACCGCGACGGACTCGTGGCGACCCTCGTCGACCTGGGTTACCGGCGTGAGTACCAGGTCGAGGCGCGCGGTGAGGTAGCGGTGCGCGGCTCGATCGTCGACGTGTACCCGTCGACCGCCGATCACCCCGTGCGGATCGATCTCTGGGGCGACGAGGTCGATCGGCTCACCGCGTTCTCGGTCGCCGACCAGCGCACCACGCACGATCTCGACGCGGTCGCGATCTTCCCCGCCCGCGAGCTGCTGGCGACCGAGGAGGTGCGCGCCCGGGCCGCGGCGCTCGTGCGCGAGGAGCCGTGGGGCGCGTCGCAGTGGGAGCGCCTCGCGGAGGGACAGTCCTTCGACGGGATGGAGTCATGGCTCCCCTGGCTGTGCGGTTCCGAGCACCTGGTGTCGGACCTCCTGCCCGCGGGGGCGCTCGTGCTCGTGTGCGAGCCGCGGCGGATCCGTGACCGTGCGCAGGAGCTGCTCGACGACGAGGCCTCGCTCGCGGCGACGCTCGCCACGACCTGGGGCGCCTCGGGTGACGACGCACCCAGGCTGTCGCTGTCGTTCGAGCGCCTGCTCGCCCACACGCCCGCCGGGGCCACGAACGTGCTGACCACGCCCGAGTCCCCGGAGACTCCCGCGCTGCGGGCCACCGGGTTCGACCCGGTGGTCGGAGCGACGGAGCGTGTCAGCCGGCGGCTCGAGCAGCTGCGCGACGACGGCTTCCGTGTCGTGCTCGCGGCCGACGGCGCAGGGAGCGCGGCGCGGCTCGCCGACGTGCTCCACGAGGACGGCGTCGACGTGACCCTCGACGCCATCGCCGCCGGCGAGGTGGGGATCGTCGTCGCGCCGATCGAGCGCGGGGCCGTGCTCGGGGACGCGAGGATCGCGCTGGTCGCCGAGGCCGACCTCACCGGACGGAGGCGCGTCCACCGCCGCGTGCGCGGCGCCCGCAAGGCGGTCGACCTCTACGAGGACCTCACGCCCGGCGACTACGTGGTGCACCAGACCCACGGCGTCGCGAAGTACGCCGGCATGGTCACGCGCGCGATCGGTGGCTCCGAGCGTGACTACCTCCTCCTCGAGTACCGGGGTGCCGACAAGCTCTACGTCCCCACCGACCAGGTCGGCGCCGTGCGCAAGTACACCGGCGGTGATGCGCCGACGCTGCACCGCATGGGTGGTGCCGACTTCGAGAAATCGAAGGCGCGGGTGCGAGCCGCGACGCGTGAGATCGCGCAGGAGCTCGTCGTGCTCTACCGGCGGCGCCTCGCGACGCCGGGGTTCGGCTTCTCGCCCGACACGCCGTGGCAACACGAGGTGGAGGAGGCGTTCCCGTTCGAGGAGACCCCCGACCAGCAAGCGGCGATCGACGCCGTGAAGGCCGACATGGAGCGCGCGCGGCCGATGGACCGCCTGGTGTGCGGCGACGTCGGGTTCGGCAAGACCGAGGTCGCGG
>BTUT01000189.1:0-6138 GCA_045862935.1 Acidimicrobiia bacterium | reverse complement strand
CTCACGAACGGGACGGTGCGGCTCGCGCGCGGGTTCGCCTCGATCACGAACACCTGGCGGTCCTTCACGGCGTACTGCACGTTGAGCAGCCCGCGCACGTCGAGCGCCTCCGCCAGCGCGCGGGTGTGGCGCTCGATGGTCGCGAGGGTGGGCGCGTCGAGGGTCTGCGGGGGGATCGCACAGGCGGAGTCGCCGGAGTGCACCCCCGCGGCCTCGATGTGCTCCATCACACCGCCGATCACGCAGTCGCCGGCGGCGTCGCGCAACGCGTCGACATCGACCTCGATCGCATCCTCCAGGAACCGGTCGACGAGGGCTGGCCGCTCCGCGGAGAGCCCGCCCTCGCGCCCGAGCGAACCCTCCCCCGCGAGCTCGGCCATCGCGGCCACGAGCTGTGGCTCGTCGTAGACGATCTGCATCGCCCGCCCTCCGAGCACGTACGACGGGCGCACGAGAACCGGGTAGCCCACCGTCTCGGCGATCCCGCGCGCGGCGTCGACGTCGACCGCGGTGCCGCCCGCCGGCTGCGGGATCCCGAGCCGGTCGCAGAGCGCGTTGAACTGCTCGCGGTCCTCGGCGAGGTCGATCGATGCGGGGCTGGTGCCGAGGACCGGGATGCCGGCTGCTTCGAGCGCGTGCGCGAGCTTCAGCGGCGTCTGCCCACCGAGGCTGACGATCACCCCTTCGAGCGGCTGGCCGTCGCGGGCCAGGGCGTCGCAGACGTTGCGGACGCCTTCCACCGAGAGCGGCTCGAAGAAGAGGCGGTCGCTGGTGTCGTAGTCGGTGGAGACGGTCTCGGGGTTGCAGTTCACCATCACCGTCTCGAAGCCCGCCTCCGAGAGCGCGAAGGCGGCGTGGACGCAGCAGTAGTCGAACTCCACGCCCTGGCCGATCCGGTTCGGACCGCTCCCGAGGATGACGACCGCGCGCCGGTGCAGGGGCGCGACCTCGTCCTCGTCCTCGTAGGTGCCGTAGTGGTACGGCGTGCGCGCCGCGAACTCGGCCGCACAGGTGTCCACGGTCTTGTAGGTGACGCCGGCGCCGATCGACAGCCGGGCGGTGCGCACCGCCTCGTCGGTGACGCCCCAGAGGTGGGCGAGCTGCCCGTCGCCGAAGCCGAGGCGCTTCACACGTCTCCAGTCACGCGCGGTGAGCGCGCCGGGGCCGGGTCGGGCCTCGAGCTCGCGGCGGGCCTCGACGAGCTGCTCGATCTGGTCGAGGAACCACGGGTCGATCGCGGTCGCCTCGTGCAGCCGCTCGACGGTGGCTCCCCGCCGGAGGGCGGCCTCGACGTGGAAGAGCCGCTCGGGGGTCGCGGTCGCGGCGTGCCGCACGAGCTCGTCGAGGTCGTACCGGTCGTACGCCGACTCTCCCGGATCGGCGTTGAGGCCCAGCCGGCCCGTCTCGAGGCTGCGGCACGCCTTCTGCACCGACTCGGTGAACGTGCGGCCGATCGCCATCACCTCGCCGACCGACTGCATCTGCGTCCCGAGCAGCCCGGACGCGCCGGGCAGCTTCTCGAACGCCCAGCGCGGGACCTTCGTGACCACGTAGTCGATCGTCGGCTCGAACGACGCGGGCGTCTCACCGGTGATGTCGTTGGTGATCTCGTCGAGCGTGTACCCGACCGCCAGACGGGCCGCGATCTTGGCGATCGGGAAACCCGTCGCCTTGCTCGCCAGCGCGCTCGACCGCGACACCCGGGGGTTCATCTCGATGACGACCATGTCGCCGTTGTCGGGGTCGAGCGCGAACTGGATGTTCGAGCCCCCGGTCTCGACGCCGATCCTCCGGATGCACGCGAACGCCGCGTCACGCATGCGCTGGTACTCGACGTCACTGAGCGTCTGCGCCGGGGCGACGGTGATCGAGTCGCCGGTGTGCACACCCATGGGATCGAAGTTCTCGATGGAGCAGATGATGACCACGTTGTCCGCGCGGTCGCGCATGACCTCGAGCTCGTACTCCTTCC
This sequence comes from Acidimicrobiia bacterium, assembly GCA_045862935.1. Classification (GTDB taxonomy): domain Bacteria; phylum Actinomycetota; class Acidimicrobiia; order IMCC26256; family PALSA-555; genus CAIUKV01. The sequence continues at coordinate 4,166 of BTUT01000189.1, read as the reverse complement.
AGCCGAACACCGACTGCTCGAGCAGGATCTCGCGCACGGGACTGGCGTCGAGGCCCCGTGTGGCCAGCTCCCGCAGCTCGGCCTCGTCGTGCGCGAAGCCGGTCCCTCCCCCGCCGAGGATGAACGACGGGCGGCAGATCAGGGGGAAGCCGACCTCCACCCCGACCCTCATCGCCTCGTCCACCGAGTACGCGAGCCCGCTGCGCGGCGTCGCGAGACCGATCTCCGCCATCGCCTCCTTGAAGCGGGAACGGTCCTCGGCGGTGTGGATCGCCTCCACGCTGGCGCCGATGAGCTCGACGCCGTTCACCGCGAGCACGCCGGCGTCGTGCAGCGCGATCGCGAGGTTCAGCGCGGTCTGGCCGCCGAGCGTGGGTAGCAGCGCGTCGGGTCGCTCGCGCTCGATGACGCGCGTGAGCGTGTCGAGGTCGAGCGGCTCGACGTACGTCGCGTCGGCGAACTCGGGGTCGGTCATGATCGTGGCCGGGTTCGAGTTCACGAGCACGACCCGGTAGCCCTCCGCCCGGAGTACCCGGCAGGCCTGGGTGCCCGAGTAGTCGAACTCGCAGGCCTGCCCGATCACGATCGGGCCCGAGCCGATGAGGAGGATCGTCTCGAGGTCGTCGCGTCGGCCCATCAGCGGTCCATCAGCTCGGTGAACTCCGCGAAGAGGTAGGCGGCGTCGTGGGGGCCCGGACCGGCTTCGGGGTGGTGCTGCACGCTGAAGGCGGGGATGCCCCGCACGCGCAGGCCCTCGACGGTCCCGTCGTTGAGGTTCACGTGCGTGACGTCGGCGCCCCCCGGCACGGTGTCGGCCACCACCACGTAGTTGTGGTTCTGGCTCGTGATCTCCACCCGCCCACTGGCCACGTGACGGACGGGGTGGTTCGCGCCGTGGTGCCCGAACGGGAGCTTGTGCGTCTGTGCACCGAGCGCCAAGCCCATCATCTGGTGGCCGAGGCAGATCCCGAAGACCGGCACCTCCCCGAGCAGCGCGCGCACCGTGTCGGGGACGCCGACCACCGCGGCGGGGTCGCCCGGACCGTTCGAGAGGAACACGCCGTCGGGAGTCCGGGCGAGCACGTCCGCGGCGCTCGTGGTGGCCGGGACCACCTCGACCCGGCAGCCCGCGTCGACGAGCTTCGCGAGGATCGTGCGCTTGATGCCGAGGTCGAGGGCCACCACCCGGTACGGCGCAGCGTCGTCACCCACGGTGTAGGGCTCGGCGGTGCTGACCTCGGCCACGAGATCCCGGCCGTCGGTCGGCTCCGCGAGCGCCGCCGCGGCGCGCACCTCGGCCTCGTCGACGCCGAACGCACCGGGCCGCGCGCCGGTGTCGCGCAGGTGGCGGGTGAGGCGGCGGGTGTCGATCCCCGCGATGACCGGTACGGAGAACCGGTCGAGGAAGCCGGCGAGGTCGCCGGAGGCACGCCAGCAGCTCGCCCGGCGCGCCAGGTCCCGCACGACGACACCGCGACAGAACGGCCGGGCGCTCTCGAGGTCGTCGTCGTTGATGCCGTAGTTGCCGATGTGCGGGTAGGTGAAGGTGATGATCTGACCGGCGTAGGACGGGTCGGTGATGATCTCCTGGTAGCCGGAGAGCGCGGTGTTGAACACCACTTCCCCCACCGCCACCCCCCCTTGTTTGGACGCTTTCGGGGCCTCTGGCCCCGGAAAGCGTCCAAACAGGAGGTCGCCCTCGAAGAGGGTGCCGTCGTTCAGCACCAACACACCCTCGGTGAAGCGCAGGCCGCTCATCGCCGCGCCTCGCCGTCGCGCACCACCGGCTCGCCGCGCAGGATGGTGTGACGGACCTTGCCGGTGAGTGCACGGCCGGCGTACGGCGTGTTGCGCGCCTTGCTCGCGAGCCGCCCGGCGTCGACCTCCCAGCGGTGGTCGGGATCGAACACGCAGAGGTTCGCGACGGAGCCGGCCTCGACGGGTCGACCGTGGTCCTCGAGCCCCGCGAGCGTCGCGCCCTTCCACGAGCACGCCGCGAAGGCCTCCATCGGCGTGAGCACCCCGGGGCGCACGAGCGCCTCCCAGACCAGGGCGAGTGCGGTCTCCAGGCCGAGCATCCCCGATGGGGCCTCCTCGAACGGTTGCTCCTTCGCCTCGGTGGGATGCGGGGCGTGGTCGGTGGCGATCACGTCGATCGTGCCGTCGGCGAGCGCGGCCTTGATCGCCGCCACGTCGGCGTCCGACCGGAGTGGCGGGTTGACCTTGAACACCGGGTCGTAGCTCGCGCAGCACGCGTCGGTGAGCGTGAAGTGATGGGGCGCGGCCTCCGCGCTCACGCGCAGACCCTGCGCCTTCGCCGCGCGCACGAGCTCGACCGCGCCGGCGGTGGACACGTGCTGGAAGTGGAGCCGTGCCCCGGTGAGCCGGGCGAGGACGAGGTCCCGGGCGACGATGACCTCCTCGGCGGCGGCCGGCCGGCCGGGGATGCCGAGCCGACTGGACCACTCGCCCTCGTGCATCGCGCCGCCGGCGACCAGGCCCGGATCCTCCGCGTGCTGGGCGATCACCGCACCCGGGAGGGCGAGCGAGTACTCCAGCGCCCGCCGCATGACCCCCGCGTCGGCCACGCAGTCACCGTCGTCGGTGAACACGCGGACCCCGAGACCGTGCAGCTCCCCCATGGGCGCCAGCTCCGTGCCGGCGCGCCCCTTGGTGATGGCGCCCGAGGACGCCACGTCGCACAGCGCGCGCGCCCCCGCGGCCAGCACCGACGCGACGACCGCCGGATCGTCGAGCGGTGGGGTGGTGTTCGGCATCGCGACCACCGCGGTGTAGCCCCCGAGCGCCGCGGCACGCGAACCGGTGTCGATCGTCTCCGCTTCCTCCATGCCGGGCTCGCGCAGGTGCACGTGCACGTCGACGAGCCCGGGGGTGACGTAGCAGCCCGACGCGTCGAGCACGTCGTCGCCGCGCAGGTCGCTCCCCACCTCCGCCACGCGTCCGTCGCGGACCCGGACGTCCGCAACCCGTTCGCCGGTCGGGTCGAGCACGCGCCCACCCCTGATCACCAGGTCACCCAATGCTGGCTCCACTCCCCAACAGCCGGTAGAGGACGGCCATGCGCACGGCGACGCCGTTGGCGACCTGCTCGGTGATCACCGAAGCCGGTCCCTCCGCCACCTCGGCGGCGATCTCCACGCCACGGTTCATCGGGCCCGGGTGCATCACGAGCGCGTCCTTGCGCAGCCGCGCGGCGCGCTCGACCGTGAGCCCGTAGCGCGCCGTGTACTCGCGCAGACTCGGGAACCGGGCCTCCGTCTGGCGCTCGCGCTGGATCCGCAGCAGGTAGATCACGTCGAGGTCGGCGAGGACCGCGTCGAGATCGTGGGCCACGATCACCGGCCAGCCGACGAGCGTCGAGGGGAGCAGCGTCGGCGGGGCGACGAGCGTGACCTCGGCCCCGAGGCCGGCGAAGGCGAGCGCACCGCTGCGGGCCACCCGCGAGTGGACGATGTCGCCCACGATCGCGATCCGCACGCCGTCGAGCGAAGGTCCGACGTGGTGACGCAGCGTGAGCAGGTCGAGCAGCGCCTGGGTCGGGTGCTCGTGGCAGCCGTCGCCGGCGTTGACGATGCTCGCGTCGATCCAACCGGCCACCCGGTGGGGCGCGCCCGCCGCCGAGTGACGCATCACCACGGCGTCGATCCCCATCGCCGCGACCGTCTGCACCGTGTCGCGCAGGCTCTCGCCCTTCTTCACCGAGGACGACCCGACCGAGAAGCCCATCACGTCGCACGACAGGCGCTTCGCCGCGGTCTCGAACGAGATGCGGGTGCGGGTGGAGTCCTCGTAGAAGAGGCTCACCACGACCTTCCCCCGGAGTGCGGGCACCTTCGGGATCTCACGTCGGGTCACCTCGCGGAACGACTCCGCGAGCGCGAGCAGCTCGTCGAGGTCGTCGCGGGTGAGATCGGCGACGGAGAGGAGGTGCTTCATCCCGGGCGCACACCGTCGCGCGACGACCGCGGAGGGATCGGGCTCCAGAGCTCGATGCCGTCCGTGCCGCCGTCGGTCTCGACGAGGCGGACGCGCACGTCGTCGGCCTCGTTCGTCGGCAGGTTCTTCCCGACGAAGTCGGCGCGGATCGGCAGCTCGCGGTGGCCCCGATCGACGAGCACCGCGAGCTGCACCGCCCGAGGCCGGCC
>BTUT01000188.1:0-6139 GCA_045862935.1 Acidimicrobiia bacterium | reverse complement strand
GGTGTCGCCGTCCTCGGTGGCCCGGCGCCGGATCAGGGCCGGGATCGTGAGTCGCTCAGCGCTCATCGGCCGCCTCGAACAGCTCGAGCACGGCCCGCATGTCGGGCTTGCCGCTCGACAGCACCGGCAGCGCCTCGCGCGTGACCCGCGCGTACCGGCGCGGCACCTTGTAGGCGGAGAGTCGATCGCGCAGCGCAGCCACCACGGTCGCCTCGTCGAACGCCGCGTCCTCGGGGAGCACGAGCACGGCCGCGACGACCTGGTCGCGCCGGGGGTCGGGGACGCCGAGCACGATCACCAGCTCCGCGCCCGTCACGTCGCGGACCACGGGCTCCACCTCGCGGGGCGACACGTTCGCACCGCTCGTCTTGATCATGTCGCCGCGGCGACCCTTGAAGAAGAAGTAGCCGTCCTCGTCGGTGCAGAAGACGTCGCCGGTGCGGAACCAACCGTCGGGGGTGAACACCTCGTGGCGCTCGCGTCCGTAGTACCCCTCCATGAGGTTCGGTCCCCGGAGCCACAGCTCGCCCTCGTCGCCGGGAGGGCAGTCGCGCCCGGACTCCGGGTCGACCACGCGGGCTTCGAGGCCGGGGACCGGCCGTCCGAACGAGCCGCGGTGCCGCTCCGGCTGGTCCCGCTCGTCGGGGCTCATGAGCGCGACGCTGCCGGTCTCGGTCATGCCGAGCATGTTGTGACGCAGCTCGGGGTCCGCGGGACGCAGATGGGGCGGCATGATCGGATAGAGGTTGCCGGTGCGGATGAACGAGAAGTCGCGGGCGGCGAACGACGGGTCGCTGACCAGCGCCGCGACCGACTGCGCGAAGCCGTTCACCATGTCGGGTCGCTCGCGCTCGATGAGGTCGAGCGTGGCTGCCGGGTGCTCGGCACGAGAGCACACGAGCGTCGCGCCCGCGACCAGCGTCCCCACGACGTTGTAGCCGAGCCCGCCGATCCAGAACAGCGGCGAGTTCGAGAACAGGCGCGTGTCGGCGGTCATCCCGCGAACCCCGTTCAGGCCCGCGAGGTGACGCAGGAGCGGGCCGTGCTGGTGGATCACCCCCTTGGGTGCACTCGTCGACCCCGACGTGTGGACGATCACCATGCGGTCATCGGGGCCGACGTCGGCCTCGATGCGGGTGACGAGGTCCGCGTCGACCGCCGCGCCTTCGTCCCGCAGACCGTCGAGCGAGTGGAACGGTCCGACCCCGGACGGCTCGCCGACCACCGCGAGCCGTCGGAGGTGGGGGGCGTCGGGGAGGCTCCAGGCTCGGTCGCTGCGCAGATCGGCTCCCGGGAACGCCCGCACGACCGCCGCGAGATAGTCGTTGCCGCGGTACTCCGGGACCATCACGAGCAGCTGCACGTCGGCGCCCCGGACCAGACCCGCGAGCTCGTCGGCCGTGGAGAAGGTGCTGATCGGCACGGCCACCGCTCCGACGCGCACGACGGCGAGCCAGGTCACGACGAAGTCGACGCCGGTGGGGAAGAGGAGGCCGACGTGGGCGCCGCGCCCGATCCCGGCGCCGACGAGGCCCCGGGCCAGCTCGCGCGAGGCGCGCTCGGCGTCCGCGTACGTGAGGCGCTCTTCGTCACACACCACGAACGGGTGGTCGCCACGCCGGCGCGCGTGATCGGCGAGCACCGCGCCCACCGTGTCGAGCGCGCCCGTGCCGTCGACGGTGCTCTCGGCGACGTCCTCGGAGTTGTGGTCGTCGGAGATGTCGTCGGAGATGTCGTCGGAGATGTCGTCGGAGGTGTGGTCGATCGTCATGACGCTCGGCGCGGTGACACCGCGGGCAGCCGGGCGCGGTCGCCCACCACGGCCGACATCTCGGTGCTGCAGAGCAGCTCGTCGCCGTGCAGCAGGCGTGCCTCCGAGTGGATGCGGTCCTCGCTGACCGATCGCTCGGCCGCGACGCGCAGCGGGGTCAGCAGCGGCGTCGGTCGGCGGAAGCGCACGTTCAACCTCGTGGTCTTGCCGGTGAGACCGAGATCGCAGTTGAGCTGCTGGAGCACGCAGTCGAAGAACAGGGCGAGGAACCCACCGTGCACGATGCCGGGAGGCCCTTCGTAGCAGACGGGGAACGTGACCGCTCCCTCCGCGCGGTCGTCCGCACAGCGCAGCGCATAGACCGGGAAGCACGGGTTGTAGTCGCCGACGTCGCGTGAGTGGTCCAGGTACACGCGCTGGCGGGGGTCGGGCGCGGGGCCGACCCGCGGTGCGAGGTCGGTGGGCATCCGCGAGGTGAGCTGCTCGCGGATCGCCCGGATCTGCTCGGTGAGCCCGGCGAGCTCGGGCGGTGCGCTCTCGAGCGCGAGCGCCGCGCTGGTGAGCTCGCGGACCTCGTGGGCCAGCGCGACCACCTCGGGGAGCGGGGCCTCTCCGAACGACCACTTCTCCGCTCGTCCCACTGCGCACCCCCGGGCGACCGCCTCCTCTCAATCTATCTGGATGTTTTGGCGCGCACACGGGCCCGGGTGGATTAGCGTGCGGGCCGATGGCCACCTCGAGCCGAACCAGCCGCGAGAAGCCCGAGATCATCGCCGACGAGCTGCGCGCGCTCATCGTGAACGGTGAGGTCGCCGACGGGGACTCGCTCGGTCGCGAGCCCGATCTCGTCGAGCAGTTCGGCGTCTCGCGGCCGTCGCTGCGTGAGGCGCTGCGGATCCTCGAGGCCGAGGGTCTCATCACCGTGGTCCGGGGCGTGCTCGGAGGGGTGGTGGTCCGTGCGCCCGACGTACGCATGACCGCTCGAACCGCCGCCGTGCTCCTGCGCTCCCGCAACGTCACGCTCGGCGACGTCCACGACGCCCGGAACGTGATCGAGCCCGCCGCCGCTCGGGCGCTGGCGGGCTCGCCGAACCGCAGGGACGCCGTCGCAGAGCTGCGGCCCCTCGTCGACGCGCAGGCCGCGGTCATCGACGACCCCGAGCGCTTCGGTGAGGCGAACGCCGCGTTCCACGAGCGGCTCGTGGTGCTCGCGGGCAACCAGACGCTGGCCATCGTCGCCGAGATGCTCAACGAGGTGGTGGCGCGCGCGGTGGCGGAGGTCAGCCAGACCCGCTCGAGCCGTGACTCGCAGGCCACCCGCAAGCGCGGCATCCGATCCCAGGAGCGGCTCTTGGAGCTGATCGCGGTGGGCGCGGGGATCGAGGCCGAGGAGCACTGGCGCGCCCACATGGCCGCGGTGGGCAAGGTGATGCTCGGGCAGCGGGCGAAGTCGGTGGTCGCGCTGCTCGATCACGCCTGACCCCTCACCGGCGGCTATACCTGTAGATGTATGGACCTGCGGTACTCGCCGGCCGACCAATCCTTCCGGGCCGAGCTCCGCTCCTGGCTGGAGGCCGAGGTCCCGCGCCACGGGCCCGATCCCGGCAACGTCGACTGGCCGGCGCGGCGCGCCTACGACACGGCCTGGCAGGCCAAGCTCTTCGAGGCCGGCTTCGCGGGCTTGCACTGGCCGGCTGAGCACGGAGGGCGCGGCGCGCCCATCACCCAGCAGCTCGTCTACCTCGAGGAGTACGCGCGGGCCCGCGCCCCGTACATCAGCGTGAACTTCGTCGGTCTGATGCACGCGGGCCCCACGCTCATCGCTGAGGGCACCCCCGAGCAGCAGGCGGCGCACCTCGCGCCGATCCTGCGCGGCGAGCACGTCTGGTGCCAGGGCTTCTCCGAGCCCAATGCGGGATCGGACCTCGCGTCCCTCCAGACGCGCGCGGTGCGGGCGGGCGACGAGTACGTCGTGTCGGGCCAGAAGATCTGGTGCACGCGCGCGCAAGTCGCCGACTACTGCGAGCTGCTCGTGCGCACCGACCCCGACGCGCCGAAGCGCCGCGGCATCACGTGGTTGATCCTGCCCATGGACTCCCCGGGGGTGGAGGTGCGCCCGATCCGGACCATCGACGGCGACGACCACTTCTGCGAGCTCTTCCTCGACGAGGTTCGGGTGCCGGTCGCGAACCGGGTGGGCGCGGAGAACGACGGCTGGCGCGTGGCCAACGTCACCCTCCGCTTCGAGCGGGGCACCGCGTTCGCGCAGCACATCATCAACCTGCGTGCGCAGCTCGAGCGGGTGGTGGAGGTGGCCGCGGACCAGTGGGCCGGCGATGTCGCGCTCCGTCGCCAGGTGGGTCGGATCGCCGCGGATCTCGACGCGCTGTGGCGCCTCACGCAGATGTGCATCACCGAGGCCGAGCGCACCGGTGAGCCGGCGCTCTACGGCTCCGCGGTGAAGCTCCGCTACAGCGAGCTCGGCCAGGAGATCGCGGAGCTCTTCGTGCGGGTGATCGGCCGACCCGCGGTCGCCCTGCACGACTTCGAGCATCTCCCCGCGCGCGAAGCCGGTCGCGGTCACCTCTGGTCGCTGCAGAACACGATCGCCGCCGGCACCTCCCAGGTCCAGCGCAACCTCATCGCACAGCGGATCCTCGGCCTCCCGCGGACCTGACCGCCCCCCTCTGCTCCTCCTTGCTCCTCTCGGTTGCTCCTTTCGTCCTTGCTCCTTTCGGCGGCGCATCTGGTCGTACAGCAGCCGAAGGCGTCGCCGAAACGGGCTCTGGGCGGGCTCTCGCGGGCAGACGCCGGCGGGCTCTGGGCAGGCGCCGGCGGGCATGCCGATCATGGCTGTCACAGGGCGTTCGTACGTTCTGGGCATGGAACCAACCGTCGACTCCCGGATCGCCGAGATCGCGGCTCGCCAGCACGGGCTCGTCTCCCAGCGCCAGGCCGACGTCGCCGGCGCCACGCGCGGCTTCGTGCGGTATCGGGTGCAGGTGGGCCGATGGGCGCGTCTCCACCACTCCGTGTACCGGCTCAATGGCTCGCCGATCACGTGGCGTCAGGAGCTCCTCGGCGCGGTCATCGCTGCGGGCGAGGGCGCGCTGGCGGCCGAGCGGGCAGCCGCGGCTCTGCACGGGCTCCCCGGCTACCGCGAGGGTCCCGTCGTGGTGCTCGCACACCGGGATCGTGCGCGCCCGGTCCCGGGTGCCATCGTGCGCGAGAGCCTCTGCCTGCCCGAGCACCACACGACGGTGGTCGATGGTATCCCGGTGACCACGATCGCCCGCACCCTGTTCGACCTCGCGGGACATGTGCACCCCGGCAGAGCGGAGCGCGCCCTCGACAATGCACTGGCGCGCCAGTTCGTCACCTTGCCGTCGTGCTGGCGCGTGCTCGACGATCTCGCCGAGCACGGTCGATCCGGGACGGTGCTCTTCCGAGAGCTGCTGACGGTTCGCAACGGTGGCTACGTCGCGCCGGCCAGCGAGCTCGAGCGGCGGCTCATCGACGTGCTCGTCTCGCGCGGCCTGCCGATGCCCGAACGGGAGATCGACCTGGGTGACCGCGACCGCTGGCTCGGCCGGGTCGAGCTCGTGTACGGCGATGACCGGTTGCTCATCGAGGCCGACAGCCGGCTCCATCACTCGAGCTTCCTCGACCAGCAGGCCGATCGCGCACGCGACAACGGGTTCATGGCCGCGGGGTATCGCGTGCTGCGGTTCACCTGGGACGACGTGGTCACGCGTCCGGGGTGGGTTGCCGAGACCGTTCGTCGCGCTCGCCACGCGTGCGGCTCGCACGGCGCGGCCTGAACCCGCCGCGGCCTGAACCCGCCGCGGCCTGAACCCGCCGCGGCCTGAACCCGCCGCGGCCTGAACCCGCCGCTTTCGGCGACGGATCTGGTTGCTGTACGACCAGCGACGCCGCCGAAACGGGCCCGGGCTCGGGCCCCGGCTCAGGCTCGGTCTTGGGCCCCGGCTCGGGTTCGGGCTCGGGCTCGGGGCTGGGTGGGCGCCGGTCAGTCGTGTGCGAGCCGGGCGCGCACCGCGTTCAGGTCGACCTTGTGGGAAGGTGTGCGGGGGAGCTCGTCCACGAACCTGACCTCGACCGGGACCTCGTAGGGGGCGAGCAACGTGCCGGCGTGCGAGAGGAGGGCGGCCTCGTCGAGCTCGGCGCCGGGCGCGGCCTGCACGACGGCGACCGGCACGTGCCCGAGGCGGTCGTCGTCGCGCGCGATCACCACCGCGTCGACGACGCCGGGGTGGCGCAAGAGCGCGCGCCGAACCGTCTCTGGTTGCACCTTGAACCCGCCGCGGATGATCGTCTGGTCGGCGCGGCCCTCGATCCAGAGGAACCCGT
>BTUT01000187.1:0-6153 GCA_045862935.1 Acidimicrobiia bacterium | reverse complement strand
GTCTTCGGCTGGTACGCCCGCGACGTGAGGGTCGTCGGGCAGGACTGCCTCTACCTCCACGTCGACGATGGTCAGTTCATCCTCTGCGCCGAGGCCGACGATCCCCTCCGCTCACCGGGCTACGACCACCTCGGACTGCTCATGGACACCCGGGAAGAGGTCGACGAGACGCTCGCGGCGATCAAGGCCCGCGCCGTGACCGACGACCGCATCCGGATCAAGGAGTACGCCGACCTCGTGATGGAGCGGGTCACGGTGCACGCCTTCTACGTGAAGCACCTGCTCCCGATCTACTTCGACGTGCAGTGCATGGAGCACGCCGCCGGTGCGGCACCGACGAGCCGCTGGGTGCTCCAGCGCGACTGAGTGGCCACACCCGATCCCCGAATCACGGAGACCACCCATGGACGACTCCCGTCTCGCCGACCGGGCCGCGTTGCTCGGCCGCGGCTGGCTGTTCGCCGAGTGCACCGACGGCGAGCTCGAGCGCATCGCGGCCCTCACGGAGGCGCGTCGCGTACCCGCGGGCCAGGTGATCCTCCGCGAAGGTGATCCCGGGGGCGAGTTCTTCGTGGTGGTCGACGGCCACAGCGAGGTGAGCGTCGACGGGCAGCGTGTCGCCGAGATCGGGCCCGGCTCGTTCTTCGGCGAGATGGCGCTCCTCGACGGGGGCGAGCGGGTCGCGACCGTGACCGCGCGCACCGACCTCGACGTCCTCGTCCTGCACCGCGAGGAGTTCAACGAGATGCTCGCGATGGCGATGCCCACGCTGGCTCCCAAGCTCCTCTCGGTCGTCGGGCGCCGCGTGCGCGAGCTGGAGGCGCGCCGGGGGACGGGCGTGCCGTTCGGGGCGTGAGGCTCAGGCTGCGACCCGCACCGGCACGTTGGAGTAGCCCGCCACGTTCGACATGTTGACCCGGCGACAGCCTTCCTCGTCGACCGCGTAGCGGGGCCACCGCTTCGCCCACTCGGCGATCGCCATGCGGGTCTCCAGTCGGGCGAGCGCCGCACCCAGGCACGAGTGGATCCCGTGGCCGAGCCCGATGGTGAGCCCGATCTCGCGGTCGATGTCGAACACGTCGGGGCTCTCGTACTCCCGCTCGTCGCGGTTCGCGGCCCCCGTGACGAGGAACACCGGCTGATTCGCCGGGAGGGTCACACCGTGCCACTCGGACGGCGCGACCGAGAAGCGGCCCTGGTACTGCGACGGCGCCCAGTAGCGCAGGGCCTCCTCCACCGCGTTCGGGATCCGGGCCGGGTCGTCGAGGACCTTGCGCCACTCACCCGGGTGACGATGGAACAGCACCACCGCGTTGCCGACGAGCTTGGTCACCGTCTCCGAGCCGGCACCGGCGAGCAGGGTGGCGAAGCCGGCGATCTCCTCGTCGGTGAGCCGGTGCATCTCTCCGGCATCGTCGGCCACCTCCACCTCGATGAGCTGATCGATCATGTCCTCGCCCGGGTGCGCGCGCCGGTCCCGGATGAGGTCGAGGAAGTACGCGATCTGCTCGAGCCCCGCGGCGATCCCCTCCGGCGTCGGACGCGGATCGTTGGGGCGACGCAGGAGCATCTCGTCGGTCCAGTGCCGGATCTGCTGACGATCGGCCTCGGGCACGCCCAGGATCGTCGAGATGATCTCGACCGGGAACGGTGCGGAGAAGTCGGCCACCGCGTCGAACTCGGGCTCGCCCTGCACCGCGTCGAGGTACCGGTTGATCACCTCGTGGGCGATCGGCTCCATGCGCGTGATCGCACGCGGCGTGAAGGCGCGGCTCACGAGCTTGCGCATCCGGTCGTGTGCCGGCGGGTCCATCATGATGATGCTCTGCCCGCCGGCGTGGTTGTCGGGATCCGTGAGCTGGTCGAGCGTGAGGCCGTGCTCGCTCGAGAAGGTGCGCCAATCGCGGTGCGCGGCCACGACGTCGTCGAAGCGTGACAGCGCCCAGAACCCGTACTGCTCGTTGTGGTAGCAGGGTGCTTCGTCCCGCAGCCACCGGTACGTGTCGTACGGATCGTCGAAGAAGTCGTCGGAAATCGGGTTGAACTCCACTCACGTCCCCCTTCGCCGACGCTCGCCCGGCTCGACGTGCATCGTCCATCATCGCGCGCCGGAACGCGCACCCGCGTCGCCGGGAGCCAACGGTGGAGCCCGCCGACCGGGCGGTGCGCGGTGCCGTGGTACACAACGGGGCGTGGATCGACCGTTGCAGGGACACGTGGCCGTGGTGACGGGTGCGAGCCGTGGGATCGGCAAGGGCATCGCGCTCGAGCTCGGCGCCGCGGGGGCCACGGTGTACCTGACGGGCCGCACCGTGACCCCCGGCGAGCACCCGCTCCCCGGGACGGTGGGCGAGACGGCGGCCGCGGTCGAGGCTCTCGGCGGGCGGGGGATCCCCCTACCGTGCGACCACCACGACGACGAGGCCGTCGGCGCCGTCTTCGCGCGCGTGGCCGAGGACCACGGCCGCCTCGACCTGCTCGTGAACAACGTGTTCTCCGCGCCGGCCCTGACCGCGTGGCTCGGCCGACCGTTCTGGGAGCTGCCGATCGAGGCGTGGGACGAGACGATCGGCATCGGCACGCGCTCGCACTTCGTCGCCGCGCGCGCGGCGGTGCCGTTGCTGCTGGCGAACGCCGGTGGGTTGATCGTCAACGTCTCGTCGTCGGGTGCGGTCCAGCACGCGCACAACGTCCCCTACGGCGTCGGCAAGGCCGCACTCGACAAGATGACGGCCGACATGGCCCACGAGCTCGCACCCCACGCCATCGCGGTGGTGTCGATCTGGCCGGGGCTCGTGCGCACCGCGCGGGTCGCGGCGGGCGCGCGCGTCCCCGACGACGGCCGGCGGGTGCTCGGACCCCCCGGCGTGGGTGAGCTCGACCTCGCCGACGCCGAGTCCCCACGCTTCGCCGGCCGTGCGGTCGCCGCCCTGGCCGCCGACGGTGCCGTGATGGCGCGCACCGGTCGGGCGTTCCCGGTCGCCACCCTCGCCGTCGACTACGGCTTCACCGACGTCGACGGGCGCAGCCGCGGAGTACAGCTCCGCGCGGAGCCCGCGTGAGCGCGACCGGACCCCGGCGTCGGCCGACGGCGACGTCGCGCGTCGGGACCTCGAAGCGCGAGAGCCACGATGCCTCCGACTTCTACGCGCGCTTCCCCGCACCCAGGATCCTCACCGACACCGAGATCGCGGCGGTCGGGCCGGTCCGGGACACGATCCTCCACGGCGACTCGCGCGACCTCTCGGCGATCCCCGACTGCTCCATCGCGCTGGTGGTCACGTCGCCGCCGTACTTCGCCGGCAAGGAGTACGAGGCCACGCTCGGCGAGGGGCACGTTCCCGCGTCGTACGTCGAGTACCTGACGATGTTGCGCGACGTGTTCGCCGAGTGCTGGCGTGTGCTCGAGCCGGGCGGGCGCATCGCGGTGAACGTCGCCAACCTGGGACGCAAGCCCTACCGGTCGCTCGCCGGCGACGTCACCACGATCCTCCAGGACGATCTCGGCTACCTGCTGCGCGGCGAGATCATCTGGATCAAGGGCGCCGGGCTGAACAGCTCGTGCGCCTGGGGCTCGTACGGATCGGCATCGAACCCGGTGCTGCGAGACGTCACCGAGCGCATCGTGCTCGCGTCGAAGGGTCGGTTCGGTCGTGCGCTCACCAAGCGGCAGCGCGAGGAGCGCGACCTGCCCTTCGAGGACACGATCTCACCCGAGGAGTTCCGCGAGCTCACCCTCGACACCTGGCGCTTCACGACCGAGTCCGCCAAGCGCGTCGGTCACCCGGCCCCGTTCCCCGTCGAGCTCCCTCGCCGCTGCATCGAGCTGTTCACCTATCTGGGCGACACGGTCCTCGACCCGTTCGCCGGAGTCGGCACGGTCGCCGTCGCGGCCGTCGAGACCGGACGCCACTTCGTGTGCGTCGACGCCGACGAGAGCTACGTGCTCAAGGCCCGCGCCCGCGTGGACGCCGCACTCGCGTCGAGAGCACACGCGCCGCGCTCGGAGGACCGCGGCGACGAAGGACCCCGAGGAGGAACGTAGATGTTCGATCTCACCGGTCGGGTCGCGCTGGTCACCGGTGCCGGCCAAGGCGTCGGTGCGGGCATCGCGCGGTGCCTCGCTGCCCAGGGAGCCGCGATCGCGGTGAACGACGTCGTCGGCGAGCGCGCGGCCGCCACCGTCGACGCGATCGCCGGCGGTGGCGGTCGGGCCCAGGCTGTGGCCTTCGACGTCACCGACCGAGCCTCGGTCGACGCCGGCGTCGCGGACGCGACCCGCGGGCTCGGACCGGTCGACATCCTCGTCAACAACGCCGGCAACGCCGGCGCCCAGGGCATGGTCGTGGCCCCGTTCCGCGAGCTGGACCCGGCGGCCTGGGACCGGTTCGTGCAGGTGAACCTCTACGGGCTGCTCAACTGCACGAAGGCGGTGATCGACGGGATGTGCGACCGCGGCTTCGGGCGTGTCATCGCGATCTCGTCGGGAGCGGGCGCGGTCGGACTGCGGATGGGCGTCTCGATCTACGGCGCGGCGAAGGCCGGGCAAGCGGGCTTCATCCGCCACCTCGCGACCGAGAACGCTCGGCACGGCGTCACCGCCAACACGCTGGCCCTCGGTCTCATGGGTGGGCGGGAGGTCACCGACCAGACGCGCGAGATCGCCCGGCAGGTACCCGTGGGGAGGCTCGGCACCGCCGAGGACGTCGGCGCGGCGTGCGCGTACCTCGCATCCGACGAGGCCGCCTGGATCACCGGTCAGACCATCAACCTCAACGGCGGCGCGAACGCCTAGGCCAGCCGGATCACGCCGCGGGCGAGGGTGCCCGACTCGAGCGCGCGGAAGGCCCGCTCCCAGTCGTCGAGGTCGTAGACCTCCGTGACCATCTCGTCGAGCTTGAACCGGCCCCGGCGGTACATGTCGACCACCATCGGGATGTCGCGCCGGGGACGCGCCTCCCCGTAGCGCACGCCCATGAGCCGGCGATCGAGATGGACCATGGGGTTCACGGGCACACCGACCTCGGTGCCCTGCGCGGGGACTCCCACTGCCACGGCGGTGCCCCCCCACTCCAGCACCTCGAGCGCGGCGCGCAGCACTGACGGGTGCCCGGTGCACTCGAACGCCCAGTCGACGCCACCCGCGCCGAACGGGCCCGTCACCACGTCGGGCGAGAAGGGGAACATCGCACGGATCGTGGCGACGACGTCGACCGCCGATGCATCCACGAAGTCGGTTGCCCCGAACTCCACGGCCAGCGGTCCCTTCGCCGCGACGGTGTCGACGGCGACCACTCGCGACGCGCCGGCGATCGCGAGCGCCTGGATCGCGCTCAGCCCGACGCCGCCCACGCCGAAGACCACCGCGGTCTCACCCCGCTGCACCTGGGCGGCGTTCCACACCGAGCCGACACCGGTCATCACCCCACAGGCGATGAGACACGCGGAGGTGAGGGGCACGTCGTCGGGGATCGGCACGGCTTGGATCTCGTGGATCACCGTGCGCTCGGCGAGCGAGGACGTCGCCGCGAAGTTGGAGCACGCGTCCCCGCGGAACGTGAACGGCTCACGGCGGTTGCCGATCGACGCGCGACAGCGCGTGGGATGCCCCGTGTTGCACGCGCGACACCGACCGCAGTTGGCGATGGTCGACACCACGACGTGGTCGCCGGGCTTCGTGAGCGTGACCTCGGCACCGATCGCCTCCACCACCCCGGCGCCCTCGTGGCCCATCGCCGCCGGCGCGGGCCACGGGATCGTCCCGTCGAGCACCGAGAGATCGGTGTGGCACAGCCCCGCCGCGACCATCCGCACCGCGACCTCGTGCGGTCCGGGCGCCTGGACGTCGAGCTCGTCGGTGAGCTCGGCCCGGCCCTCTCCCACGTACACGATCCCCCGCATGACGCTCCCGTCCCCGTGATCTCCGCCTCGCCGGTGCTGTCCGACCGGATCTACCCGATGGTGGCACGCCCCCGGTCGACGAGCACGGCGCCGTCCTGGTTGCGGACCCTGAAGCACACCACCATGTGGCCGTGCCCGTCGGCACCGACGCCCGGACCGAACCACATCTCGGTGACCAGCCGGTCGCCCGGGTAGCCGGGCGCCGAGAAGCGCCCCTCGATGGAGCGCAACCGCGCCGGCACACCACCGGCG
>BTUT01000186.1:0-6154 GCA_045862935.1 Acidimicrobiia bacterium | reverse complement strand
GGGGACGCGCCGCTCGCGGAGCGGCGCGCCGCGGCGCTCGCGCTCGACCGCGATCTCCTGCGCGAGCTGCTCGGCTCCGACGAGCTGCGCGAGCTCGTCGACGCCGAGGCGCTCGCCACGCTCGAGCTCGAGCTGCAGTGGCTCGCTCCCGACGGCCGGCGCGTGCACGACGCCGACGACCTCCACGACCTGCTGCGCGACGTCGGCGATCTCCGCGAGGACGAACTCGCGGCGCGCGCCGCGGTTGACGTGGGGCCGCTCCTCGCGGCACTCTTGTCGGAGCACCGTGCGATCCGGATCCGGATCGCCGGGGAGGCCCGGGTGGCCGCAGCCGAGGATGCAGCGCGATTCCGCGATGCACTTGGCGCCGCCATGCCGCGCGGCCTCCCCGGCGCGTTCCTCGAGCAGGTCGCGGATCCGCTCGGCGATCTCGTCGCCCGGTACGCGCGCACCCACGGACCGTTCCGCGCGCTCGACGCGGCCGAGCGGTTCGGGATCGGCACCGAGCCGATCCGCCGCACCCTCGACCGCGTCGAGGCCTACGGGCGCGTCGTCAACGGTGAGTTCCGTCCCGACGGCCTCGAACGCGAGTGGTGCGACGTCGAGGTGCTGCGTCGCCTCCGGCGCCGCTCGCTCGCTCGCCTGCGCCGTGAGGTCGAGCCCGTCGACCACGTGACCTTCGCCAGGTTCCTCCCGGCGTGGCAGGGAGTGGGTGAGGGCCGGCGCGGCACCGACGCGCTCGTCGACGCCGTCACCCTGCTCCAAGGGGCCACGGTGCCCGCGTCGACCCTCGAACCCGACGTGCTCGCGTCACGGGTTTCCGACTACCACCCCGGGATGCTCGACGAGCTCTGCGCGTCGGGCGAGGTCGTGTGGATCGGCGCAGGGGGGATCGGTGCCCACGACGGTCGCGTCTCGCTCTGCTTCCGCGACGACGTCGCCCGCCTCTCCCCCGAGCACCTCGACCCTCCCGACGGTCCGGTGGTCCACGCGCTCCGCGCGCACCTCGGGGCGCACGGAGCGTCGTTCTGGCCCGACCTGGTGCGCGCGGCCGGCACCGCCGACGAACGCGTGGTCCTCGCGGCGCTCTGGGACCTCGTCTGGGCCGGTGAGGTCACCAACGACGGGCTCGGCGCGCTGCGCGCGGTGCTCGGCGCGAAGCCCCGCGCCGCGCCGAAGGGCCGCCCCCGCCCCGGACGTCTGTCCCGCCTCGGCCCTCCCGCGGGCGCCGGGCGTTGGTCGCTCGTCGCGCCGTTGCGCACCCCCCGCCCTTCGCCCGCCGAGCTCACCGCGGCCCGCGCCCAACAGCTCATCACCCGTCACGGCATCGTCACCCGCGAAGCAGTGAGGGCCGAGGGTGTGCCGGGTGGGTTCGCCGGCGTGTACCCGGCGCTGCGCGTGCTCGAGGAGTCGGGGAAGGCCCGGCGGGGCTACTTCGTCGCCGGCCTCGGCGCCGCGCAGTTCGCGTTGCCCGGCGCCGCCGAGCGTCTGCGCGCCCTCCGCGACGACCACGCCGCACGGACCGTCGTGCTCGCGGCCACCGACCCCGCCCAGCCCTACGGTGCCGCGCTGCCCTGGCCAGAACCACCCGAGCCGGGGGATGAGGGTGCTCGGCCGCCCCGTCCGGCACGCACCGCGAACGCCGTCGCCGTGCTCCGTGGCGGGCAGCTCGTGGCCTTCCTCGACACGCGCGGCCACCACCTCCTCGCCTACACCCTCGACGACCTCGCGTGGGTCGAGGCGCTCCCCGGGCTGGCTGCCGGCGCCCGGCCGCGGCGGCTCGAGCTCCGGCTGGTCAACGGCATCCCGGTGCGCTCGTCGCCGGTCGCCGCCGCGCTCGACGCCGCAGGGTTCGTCCCCACCCCTCGTGGCCTGGTCGTCCGCGGTTGACCAGGAGCACCCGACCGCGCCGCCCGCCGATCGCCGACCGCGCCGCCCGCCGCCCCCCGACCGCACCGCCCGCCGATCGCCGACCGCGCCGCCCGCCGCCCCCCGACCGCGCCGCCCGACCGCGCCGCCCGCCGCCCGCCGCCCGCCGACCGCGCCGCCCGCCGCCCGCCGATCGCCGACCGCCGACCGAGCCGCGCCAGCCTCCCGCGACCCGTCAGTGCCGCTCGCGTGCCGCGATCGCGAACTTGGCGATCACCATCGCCGCGCCGAGCACCGAGAACACCACGAGGCCGGCCCCGGGCTCGGGCCCCCACCAGTTCGCCCAGTCGTTCGCGGCCCACAGCACCGCCGCGATCACCCAGACCACCATCCCCGCGAGCATCGCCCGGCGCGAGTTGCGCAGCACCGCCGCGCCGGCCCCGAGCACCGCGACCATCAGGGGGAAGAACGGCGGGAACACGCCGAGCACCGCGCCGCCCGCGGCGGCCACTCCCTTGCCGCCCCGGAACCGCGTCCACACCGGCGCGATGTGACCCGCGATCGCCGCGGTCGCCGCGGCGTACGCCGGCGCGTCGCCGAGCACCCACAGCGCGAGCAGACCCGCGAGCATCGCCTTGCCACCGTCGACGAGCACCACGAGGACGCCCCACACCTTGCCGACCTCACGGAAGGTGTTGAACCCGCCCGGGTTGCCGCTCCCGGTCTCACGGATGTCGACGCGCCCGCGCGTCGCGAGCCGCGAGACGACGACGGCCGTCGGGATCGTGCCGAGCAGGTACCCGCCGACGACCGCCAGTGCGATCTCGGCGACGGCGTCCAGGTCAGCCGCCGGACACGTCCTGGGGGCGCTCGCGACCCGCACCGATCCAGGGCATCATCGAGCGGAGACGCTCGCCGACCTCCTCGATCGGGTGCGCGGCACCCCGCCGCCGCAGCGCGTTGAACCGCGGGCGGCCGGCCTGGTTCTCGAGGATCCACTCGCGGGCGAACGCGCCCGACTGGATCTCGTCGAGGATCTGCTTCATCTCGTCACGCGTGGCCTGGGTGACGATGCGCGGGCCGCGCGTCATGTCGCCGTACTCCGCGGTGTCGGAGATCGAGTAGCGCATGTTGGAGATGCCGCCCTCGTAGATGAGGTCCACGATGAGCTTCACCTCGTGGAGCGTCTCGAAGTACGCGGACTCCGGCTGGTAGCCGGCGTTCACGAGCGTCTCGAAGCTCGCCATGATGAGCTCGGTGAGGCCGCCGCAGAGCACCACCTGCTCTCCGAACAGGTCGGTCTCGGTCTCCTCCTCGAACGTGGTGTCGAGCACACCGGCGCGCGTCGACCCGATGGCCCGCGCGTAGGCGAGCGCGGTCTCCTTCGCCTTGCCCGTCTCGTCGGCCGCGACCGCGACGAGCGCCGGGACACCGCCGCCCTCCTCGAACGTGCGCCGCACGAGGTGACCCGGCCCCTTGGGCGCGATCATCCACACGTCGACGCCCTTCGGCGGCTTGATCTGGCCGAAGTGGATGTTGAACCCGTGCGCGAAGGCGAGCGAGTAGCGCTCGTCGAGGTTGGGTGCGATGTCCTCGCGGTAGACACGGGCCTGCTCGGTGTCGGGGAGCAGCACCATGACGATGTCGGCCTCGCGCACCGCGTCCGCGGTGGCGAGCACCCGCAGTCCGGCCTCCTCGGCCTTCGCCCACGAGCTCGAACCCTCACGCAGTCCGACGATCACCTCCACCCCGGAGTCGTGGAGGTTGCGGGCGTGCGCGTGTCCCTGGGACCCGTAGCCGAGCACCGCGACCGTGCGGCCCTCCAGCAGGGCCAGGTCGGCGTCGGCGTCGTAGTAGATCGTCGCGGGCATCCTCAGTCCTTTCCCGTTCTCGGCTCCGCCACCGGGACCCGAGGTGGCGCCGGAGCCACGGGCGCGGCCGCAGCCACGCCGAAGCGGAGCAAATCTAGGCGGTGCGGGTGCGGACCGCCCGGAGGCGGGCCGGACGGCGCGCGAGCTTGGGGAGGGCGATCCGGCCGGTGCGCTGCAGCTCGAGGATGCCGAACGGCTGGAGCAGGTCGGTCATCGCGTCGAGCTTGCCCGGCGCGCCGGCCACCATGATCGTCAGTGCGTCGAAGCCCACGTCGTCGATCTTCGCTTCGAAGATCGCGGCGAGCTCGGTGATCTGCGACCGCGCCTCCGCCGACGCCTTCACGGTCACGAGCATGAGCTCGCGCTCGACGGCTTCGGCCGGGTGCAGCTCGACGATCTTGATCACCGGGATCAGCTTGTTGAGCTGCTTCGTGACCTGCTCCAGCGGCGCCGACTCGGCGTCGACCACGATCGTCATCCGCGAGAACCGCTCGTCCTCGGTGGGGCTCACCGCGAGCGAGACGATGTTGAAGCCTCGCCGCGCGAACATCCCCGACACGCGCGTGAGCACGCCGAACTTGTTCTCGACGAGCACGCTCAGGATGTGGTGCTGCACTCCGTTGATGCTCATGCTTCCCGCTCCTGGCCCTGGCCGGCCGGGCCGCTCGGGCCCCGCTCGCTGATCGCCGGGATACCCGGCTCACGACGCTCGCTCACTGCATCCCTCCGGTCGGGTCGTGGGCCGGGTCGAGGATGACCTCGCTGTTCGACGTGCCGGGCGGCACCATGGGGTAGACCTTCTCCCGGTAGTCGGTGCGGAAGTCGATCACCACCGGCCGGTCGTCGATCTCGTTGGCCTTCTGGATCGTCGGCTCGACGTCCTCGGGGGTGTCGACCCGGAAGCCCACGCAACCCATCGCCTCCGCCCACTTCACGTAGTCGGGCAGGTCCGGGGACAGGTACACCTCGCTGTAGCGCTCCTCGTAGAAGAGCTCCTGCCACTGGCGCACCATGCCCAGGTACGCGTTGTTGAGGATCGCGACCTTGACCGGGATGCGCTCCGCGCTCGCGGTCACCATCTCCTGCGCGGTCATCTGGAAGCAGCCGTCACCGTCGATGGCCCACACCATGCGCTCGGGCTTGCCGACCTTCGCGCCGATCGCCGCGGGCACCGCGAAGCCCATCGTCCCGAGGCCACCGGAGTTGATCCACGTGTAGGGATGATTGAACGTCCAGCGCTGCGACGCCCACATCTGGTGCTGGCCCACACCCGCCGCGACGATCGTGTCGTCGGGCGTGTTGTCGCGCAGCGCATCGATGCAGAGCTGCGGCTTGAGCGGACCGTCCTCGACCTGCTCGTAGTGCAGCGGGTACCGCTCCTGCCACTCGCGGATCTGCGCCAGCCAGGCGTCGATCGCCGGCCACGCGTGCTTCGCCTTCTCGGCGCGCACCGCTTTCACGAGCTCCTCGATGACGAGGCGGCAGTCGCCCACGATCGGCACGTCGGGACGGCGGATCTTGCCGAGCTCGGCCGGGTCGATGTCGACGTGGATGATCCGCGCGTCAGGTGCGAACCCGTCGAGCTTCCCGGTCACGCGGTCGTCGAAGCGCGACCCGAGCGCGATGAGCAGGTCGGACTCCTGCATGGCGGTGATCGCGGTGTAGTTGCCGTGCATTCCGGGCATCCCGAGGCACAGCTCGTGGTCGTCGGGGAACGCGCCACGCGCCATCAGGGTGGTGACGACCGGGAAGCCGGTCGCCTTCACCAGCTCCATCAGCGCCTCGGCCGCGCGAGCCTTGAGGATCCCGCCGCCCACGTAGAACACCGGACGGGTCGCCTCGCCCATGAGCCGCGCCGCGTCCTTGATCTGCTTCGCGTGACCCTTCACGGTCGGCTTGTAGCCGGGGAGGTCGACCGTCTCGGGCCACTCCCACTCCATGAGCTCGTTCGACACGTTCTTGGGGATGTCGACGAGCACCGGACCCGGCCGACCCGTCGTGGCCACGTGGAAGGCCTCGCGGATGATCCGCGGCAGGTCCTGCGGGTCGGTGACGAGCCAGTTGTGCTTGGTCACCGGCATCGTGATGCCGACCGTGTCGCACTCCTGGAACGCGTCGGTGCCGATCACGGGGTACGGCACCTGCCCGGTGATCACGACGAGCGGGATCGAGTCCATGTACGCGTTGCACAGCGGCGTGACGATGTTCGTCGCCGCCGGCCCACTCGTCACCATCGCCACACCCGGGCGCCCGGTGGCGTGGGCGTAGCCCTCGGCCATGTGGCCCGCCCCCTGCTCGTGGCGCACGAGGACGTGGCGGATCGACGACTCGATGAGCGGGTCGTACACCGGCAGGATCGCCCCGCCGGGGAGGCCGAACACGACCTCGACGCCCTCGTGCTCGAGACTCCTGAT
>BTUT01000185.1:1024-6161 GCA_045862935.1 Acidimicrobiia bacterium | reverse complement strand
CGAGTACTGGTCGGGACGGAACGCACCCGGTGTCTCGCGGGTGAGCCGGTCGGCGACCGAGTAGTACGAGTCGGGGTGCTCGGGGGGGACGGCGGTGGGGCACACGACGACCTCGGCACCGTAGGCCCGCAGGAGCGCGACCTTCTCGTCGCTCATCTTGTCGGACATCACGAAGATGCACCGGTAGCCCCGCTGCGCGGCGACGATCGCGAGCCCCACGCCCGTGTTGCCCGACGTCGGCTCGACGATCGTGCCGCCCGGCACCAGCAGGCCGGCCTGCTCGGCCGCGTCGATCATCGCGATCGCCGGGCGGTCCTTCACCGAGCCCCCCGGGTTGAACAGCTCGACCTTCGCGACGAGATCGCACTCCAGGTCCGCGCCCACGCGCCCGAGCCGCACCAGGGGCGTGTTGCCCACGAGATCGAGCAGGCTGTCCGCGACCTCCACGGCGTGCACCGTAGCCGGGGGTCCGGACCACGCCGTCGCCCGGCTCCGGCGTCAGCGCACCGCCGCGTAGTCGGCGCGGATCTGCGCGGCGTCGGTGCGCGGGTCGGGCTCGACCTCGCGCACCGCTTCCATCCCCCACGCCGAGGCCATCTCGTCGGGCGGGACCCCCTGGAGCACCGCGGCGGCCTGCATCGCCGCCCCCAGGCACACCGCGTCGGCTTGCCGCGGGACCGACACCGGGCGCTGCGCGAGGTCCGCGACGACGCGCTGGAAGGCGTTCGAGCGGGCCGCCGCGCCCACCACCCACAGCCGGCCCGAGGTCGGAACGCCCGCCGCGTCGAGCGCGTCGAGGCCCTCGAGCAGGCCGCACACGATGCCTTCGACGAGGGCGCGAGCGACGTGCTCCTGCACGATGCCGGGCCCGAGGCCGGTGAGGTACCCCGGTGCGGGCGGACGGCCGGCCGCGTCGTCGAGCTCGCGGTAGGGCACCCACCTCACCCCTCCGGCGCCGGGCGGCGCCTGCAACGCGAGCTGGTCGACGTAGGCGATGTCGAGGCCCACCTGCGCGGCCATGGTCTCCATCACGTCACGCGCCCGGAAGGTGCGCGTGGTCGGGAGGAACCGCCCCGCGGCATCCGCCCGGTCGGCGACCCGGCCGGTCGGGTCCTCGGTGAGGCGCTCGCGGGCCGCGAAGCAGATGCCCGACCGGTCGAGCGCGAGGACCACGTCGCCGGGACGCATGCCGACGCCCAGCGCGGCTGCCTGCTGCGAGCCCGTCCCCGCCGCGACGAGCACGCCCTCGCGGTCGCCCGCCGGCTCGGACGGCCCGAGCACCTCGGGAAGGCACCGGCCCCAGTCGACGGTGTCGTCGACCACCCGCAGCACGTCCGGACGCCACCGGTTCTCGCGCGGCGACCAGTAGCCGGTGGTCGAGGCGTCGCCGCGGTCGGTGACGAACCGTCGCACCATGCGGTGGGTGAGGTAGTCGTGCGGGAGGAGCACCTTGCCGATCTGGGCGAACAGGTCGGGCTCGTGGTAGCGCAGATGGGCGAGCTTCACCACCGCATGGGTGGGATCGGGCACCGACCCGCTCGCCGCGGCCCACATCTGCGGGCCGCCGAGGTCACGCACGAGCCAGTCGGCATCGATCTGCATCGCGGCGTCGCCGCCGAGCAGCGCGTGGCGGATGACCCGACCGGACGCGTCGAGGAGGACGATCCCGTCGGACTGCGCCGCGACCGCGATGGCCGCCACGCCGAGCGCGCCGCCGGCGTCGCGCCGGGCATCGACCACCGCCTGCCACCAGTCACGAGGGTCGGCGTCGCTGCGGCCCGGCTTCGCGCCGTCGTGGGCCGCCTGCCCGGCCACGAGCAGCCGACCGTCGTCCGCGTCACGGACCTCGACCTTGGTGGACAGCGCCGACATCTCGACGCCGAGCACCAACGCCATCGCTCCCCCCGGGGCTCTCGCGATCGCCCGCCCCGAGCCGAGACCCTAACCCGCCCGGAAGCCCGCAATTGGCATAGCGTGTGCGCCGTGACGACGCCACCGGATCCCACCGAACCGACCAGCTCCTCCGAGCCGGTCCCGACTTCGCCGCCGCCGCCGGCGGCCCCGCCACCGATCGCGCCCTCGACGGGATGGAGCGCCCCGAACCTGGCCCCCGCCGACCGCGTCCGCGTGGCCTGGCAACAGCGCGTCACCACCGACTACCGCTTCGACCGACCGTGGCTCAACGTGTTCCTGATCCTCGTCACGTGCGGGATCTTCGGCTTCTACCTCTTCTACCAGCTCATGCGGCGCAGCCGGGACCACAACCGGCGCCGCCTCGAGCTGCTCGACGGCGCGACGGCGTTCGCTTGGGAGCAAGCCTCGAGTCAGGGGCTCGCCGAAGCCTTGCGTCCCAACTTCGAGCGGATCGCCGGTCATCTCCAGACGATGCGGGCGATGACCACCGACTTCCGCGACCCGGCCATCTGGCTGCTCATCTCGATCGTCGCGAGCTCGATCGCGCACATCATCGCGTTCGTGCTCCTCGACGGCGACCTCATCAAGCACGACCGCGCGGAGGGAGCCGTCGAATCCGAGCTGTCGGAGATCTACGCCCGGCTCGGGCAGCCCATCGCCCCGCCCGATCCGGCACGGGTGAAGTCGCCCGACAACTACGCGGGACGGATCGTGGCCACCGTCCTCACGTGCGGCGTCTACTCCCTGTGGTGGTGGGTCGACCAGCAGCGGGACGGTGACGCGCACTACGCCCAGAACTGGCCGTGGGAGGACTCCCTCGCACAGGCGGTGCAGCAGCTCCAGCCGGCCGCCTGATCCCTCGCCTGCGCCTGCGCCCGCCGTCGTGGCCGCGATCGCGGTCAGTCGGATCCGGAGTCGGGATCGTCGACCACGAAGCCCTCGAGATCGGCGACGATCCGGGTGACGTCGTCCTGGGCCCGGGTGATGCGGCTCCGGCAGAGCTCGACGAGGTCACGGGCACGCCGCACCCGTACGGCGAGCACGTCGACGTCGAGATCGTCGCGCTCGAGCTCGTCGAGGATCCGATCGAGCTCGCGCATCGCGTCCGCATAGCCGATCACATGATCGTCGCGGTCGTCGGTCACAGGACGTCCTCCTCCTCGCGCGCCTCACGCCGTGACGGGTGCCGATCGGTGACCCGGCTCGTGAGCGCGCCGTCGACGATCTCGGTCACGAGAACCGCGCCGTCCGGGATCGTCTCGACCGAGCGCACCACCCGACCCTCGGCATCGCGCGTGATCGAGTAGCCGCGTTCGAGCACCCGCTGCGGATCGAGCGCCCGGACTCGCGCCTCCGCTGCGTCGAGCACCCGGACTGCGTCGCGCGTCGCCCGGGAAGCGGCGGGTGCGATGCGAGCGGCACGCGCGTCGAGCGCGCGATCCGCGACCCGCAGGCCGGCGCGCGCGCGCTCGACGACTCGTCGGCGGCGGTCGTCGAGCGCCCGAGCCGAACGTTGCGTCGCGCGAGGTACCACCCGCGCGGCGCGCCGGACCGTCGCCCGGAGGTGCTGGTCCGCGAGCCCGCACGCGCCCCGGGCCTCGCCGGCGATCCGCTGGGAGAGATGCCGGAGACGCTCGTCGTAGCTCGCCACGGCGCTCACCAGGAACCCGGCGGCCGCGGTCGGTGTCTTCGCGCAGGTGTGTGCGACCTCGTCGGCGACCGTCCGGTCGATCTCGTGCCCGATCCCGGTGATCACGGGCACGGGCATCGCCGCGATCGCGCGCGCGACGGCCTCGGTGTCGAACGGGTTGAGGTCGGTGCGCGACCCCCCGCCGCGCGCCACGACCACCACGTCGAGACTCCGCCCACCGAGCGCACGGAGCGCGTACACGATCCGTCGCTCCGCCCCCGCCCCCTGGACGCGCACGTCGCCGTGGGCCACTCGGAAGGCGTAGCGGCTGGCCTCGAGCTCGTGGACGAAGTCGTGGTACGCGGCGCTGCCGCCGGAGGTCACCAGCCCCACGCGCAGCGGCACCAGGGGCATCGGGAGCCGGCCGTTCGCCGCCAGCAGTCCCTCGTCACGCAGGCGCTGGAGGACCTGGGCGCGCTCGGCCGCCATCCGGCCCAGGGTGAACACGGGATCGACCGCGGTCATGACGAGCTGGAGCCGGCCGAACGGGGCGTAGTAGTCGACCCGCCCGCAGATGCGCAGCTCGATCCCGTCCGCGATCCCCAAGCCGCTCTCGCGCAGCGTGCGGTTCACCGCCGCTCGCTCGGTGCGGAAGAGCACGACGGGGAGTCGCGCGCGGACGCCGGATCGGCGCGCGTCCTTCTCCACGAGCTCGAAGTAGGTGTGGCCGTTGGCCGACGTGCGCTGCTGGGAGACCTCGCCGCGCACCCACACCGACCCGGGCACCGCGGCGTCGAGGGCGCCCACGATCACCCGGGCGAGCTCGCCCACCGTGAAGGTCCGCTCGTCGTCGAGCGGCAGAGCGAGCGCGTCCGCATGGTCCACTGCGGGCGGAGGCTACCGGCCGGGCCTCGGGTACCCTCGCGGGGTGCAGACGGTCACGACGCCCGACACCGTGATCGCGCCCGACACGGTGGTCGCGCCCGAGCGGCCCGACACCGACGACGGCGACCACGACCGCTTCGCGCACTACTGCAAGAAGGCCGACATCGTCCGCGCCCATGTCACCGGGGAGGCGATCCTCGCGCTCTGCGGGAAGCGATGGGTGCCCACGCGCGACCCGTCGCGCTACCCGGTCTGCCCGACGTGCAAGGAGCTCAAGGACGCGGGCTACACCCTGCGCTGAGCCTCGACCGCGGCCGACCTCCGTAGGCTGGGCACATGCTCACCCCGGGGTACCGCCACCTGCACGTCGACCGGGTCGGTGGTGCCTGCGGCGCCGTCGTGTCGGGCGTCGATCTCGCGTCCGACCTCGACGACGCCGAGGTCGCAGAGATCCGCCGCGCCCTCCTCGAGCACCACGTGGTGTTCTTCCACGACCAGGACCTCGATCCCGACCATCAGGTGGCCTTCAGCCACCGCCTCGGGCCACCGAGCCCGGTGCCGTTCGTCCAACCCATCCCGGAGCACCCCGAGGTGATCGCCGTCATCCGGGAGGCGTCCGAGGTCCACGACCTGGCGTTGCGGGGCCACGGGCCCGCCCACATGACGGAAGGACCCCACGCCCCCCCCATAACGATGCTGCCCCCGCAC
>BTUT01000185.1:0-1014 GCA_045862935.1 Acidimicrobiia bacterium | reverse complement strand
ACCTGGCGTTCGGAGGCCTCTGGCACTCCGACTTCTCGTTCCTTCCCGAGCCCCCCGCCTTCTCGATGCTGCACGCGCTCGAGGTCCCGCCGTACGGGGGCGACACGGTCTTCGCCAACCAGGTGCTCGCGTACGCGCGCTGCTCGCCGGGCATGCAGGCCATGCTCGGGGGCCTCGACGGCGTCCACAGCGCGGTGAACGCGTACTCGCCGAAGATGCAAGCCGTCCACGACATCTTCGCCGGGATGTCCGTGCAGACCGACGAGTCCGCGAACCGTACGCAGGTCCACCCCGTGGTGCGTCGCCACGGCGAGACGGGGGAGCCCGCACTGTTCGTGAACGCGCAGTACACCACCGGCTTGCGCGGGTTCTCACCGTTCGAGGCGAAGCCGCTGCTCGACTTCCTGTTCGTGCTCTCCACCCGCATCGAGCTCACGTGCCGATGGTCCTGGCGCGCGGGCGATGTCGCGATCTGGGACAACCGCGCCGTGCAGCACATGGCCATGGCCGACTTCACCGGTCACCGTCGCGCGATGCACCGGACCACGGTCGCGGGCGAGGCACCGATCCCCGGGGGACGCTGATGGACGCCTCCGACTGGGACGCGCGGTACGCGGCCGCACCCCTGGTGTGGTCGTCCGGTCCGAACCGGTTCCTCGAGGAGGAGACGAGCGACCTCGCCCCGGGACGCGCGCTCGATGTCGCGTGCGGCGAGGGTCGCAACGCCATCTGGCTGGCGTCGCGGGGCTGGCGCGCGACCGGCGTGGACTACTCCCCGGTCGCGATCGGCAAGGCCGCCCGCATCGCGCAGGAGCGCGGCGTCGACGTGGAGTGGGTGACGGCCGACGTCACGCAGTGGACACCCGAACCGCGCGCGTTCGACCTGGTCGTGCTCCTGTACCTGCAGCTCCCCGCCCACGAGCGCGCCGTCGCGTACCGCGCGGCCGCGGACGCCGTCGCCCCGGGGGGCACGTTGCTCGTGGTCGCGCACGACCTCGACAACCTCGCGCACGG
>BTUT01000184.1:0-6176 GCA_045862935.1 Acidimicrobiia bacterium | reverse complement strand
CGTTCCTGCTCAGTCCGCTGACCGACTCGTGGGGGATCCCGTTCCCCATCGCACCGTTGCTCGCGGCCCTCGGCGCGACGGTGATAGGTGTGGTGGTGGGGCTTCCGGCCCTTCGCATCCGCGGCCTCCTCGTTGCGGTCGTGACGTTGACGCTCGCGGTGACGCTCGAATCCGTCTGGTTCCGCAACAACGACCTCAATGGCGGATCTGCCGGCCTCTCGGTGCCGGCGCCGAAGCTCTTCGGGCTGGACCTCGGCATCGGGGCTGGCGAGGGGTACCCACGTCCGGCGTTCGGGCTCTTGTGCCTGGCCGTCCTCGTGATCACCGCGGTCGGCGTCGCGCTCCTGCGCACGAGCCGGTTCGGCTCGGAGATGCTCGCGGTGCGTGCGAACGAGCGGTCCGCGGCGGCCGCGGGGATCAGCGTGATGCGCACGAAGCTGCTCGGGTTCGCGCTCGGGGCGTTCATCGCCGGGATCGGCGGGTGCATGCTCGCGTACAAGCAGACGAACGTGACCTGGGAGTCGTACAGCGCGCTCCTCGGTCTGCTCGTCTTCTCGACCGCGTACCTCGCCGGGATCACCTCGGTGTCCGGCGGGGTCCTCTCGGGGGTACTCACCGCGGGTGGGATCCTCTTCGTGTCCCTCGACCGACAGATCGACGTCGGCCAGTGGTACACGATCGCGACCGGCCTCCTCCTCGTGTTCACCGTCATCCGGAACCCCGAGGGCCTGGTCGGTCCGGCCCACATCGCGCTCGATCGCCGGCGTCGGCGGCGCGTAGTCACGGCCTCGACCGCGGCGGAGATGCCCGGCGGCATCCGGCCGCCGGAGACGGATGCGGTCCCGGTGACGTCAGCGCCCGTCTCGAGCGCGCCAGCGCCGGCGCTGCTCTCGATTCGCGACCTCGGTGTCGCCTACGGCGGCGTGGTGGCAGTGGACGCAGTCTCGTTCGACGTTCCCGAAGGCCTGATCGTCGGGCTCATCGGGCCGAACGGCGCCGGGAAGACGACGATCATGGACGCGCTGTGTGGGTTCACCGCCTACCAGGGAACGGTCACGCTTGCCGGCCGGCCGCTCGACGGCCTCCCGCCCCACAAGCGTGCCCGCGCGGGCCTCGGCCGTACGTTCCAGGGCATCGATCTCTACGATGACCTCTCCGTGTTCGAGAACGTGTTGGCCGGCGCGTCCGGCACCGACCGGCGCGGACGCAACGACGATGTCGACCGCGTGCTCACCGCGCTCGACCTGAGCGGGGACCGCGAGCACAGCGTGGGTGATCTGTCCCAGGGCCATCGCCAGCTCGTCTCGATCGCGCGCGCGCTCGCGGGCCACCCCCACGTCCTGATGCTCGACGAGCCCGCGGCAGGTCTGGACACCAACGAGAGCCGGTGGCTGGCCGGACAGTTGCGCGCGATCCGCGACGCCGGCACGACGATCCTGCTCGTCGACCACGACATGAGCCTGGTGCTCGGCCTCTGCGACCAGATCTACGTGCTCGACTTCGGCTCGCTGATCGCGTCCGGTTCTCCGACCGACATTGCCGGCGACGACCGCGTCGCGGCGGCCTACCTTGGGGCGACCCACGCCGGCGCGGAGGTCGAGACGTGAGCGAGCCCCGTCTCCGCTCCGACGGCGTCGCTCGGCGAGCGGGGCCCGAGCGGCCCGGCCCGCAGGGCCAGGAGCGGGAGTCGTGAGCATTCTCGAGTGCGAGGCGATCGACGCGGGCTACCAGGGCCTGGCCGTGGCCCGGGGCGTGTCGTTCGCGCTCGCACCGGGCGAGGTGCTCGCGATCCTCGGGCCGAACGGCGCCGGCAAGACCACGATCCTGTTGACCCTGGCCGGGTTCCTCAAGCCGCTCGCGGGAACGATCCGCATCGGAGAGGAGCCGATTCGGCCGGGTCGGCCTCGCCGCATGAACCGGGCCGGAGTGGTGCTCGTCCCCGACAACCGGGCGTTGTTCACCCAGCTCACGGTGGCCGAGACCCTGTCGCTCGGCGCGCGCTCGGGCGGGATGTCCGTGGACGAGGTCTACGACCTCTTCCCGGCGCTGCGCGACCGCGCCCGACTCAAGGCCGGCGCGCTCTCGGGCGGGGAGCAGCAGATGCTCGCCCTGGCCCGAGCCCTCGTGCAGCAGACGCGGGTCCTGCTCATCGACGAGATGAGCATGGGCCTCGCCCCGATGATCGTCGAGTCGCTGATGGAGATGGTGCGGCGCATCGCCGACGAGACGGGGGCGGGCGTGGTGCTCGTGGAGCAGCACGTCGGTCTGGCGCTCGACGTGGCCGACCACGCGCTGGTGCTCGTCCACGGCGACGTCGTTCTGAGCGCGCCCGTTGACGCGCTGCGGTCCGACCTGGATTCGCTCGACGCCGCCTACCTCGGCAGGACGGGCGAACGAGACGTGCCGGCGTAGGGCACGGCGCGGTCGCTCAGATCGGCCGGCACCTCGGCACCGCGTAGGCGTCGCTCACCGGCTCGAAGAACACCTGCACCGCGTCGCCGATCCGCACCCCCTCGGGATCGCAGTCGACGATGTTGAGGAGCATGCGGGCGCCGGCTCCCTGGGTGCCGTCGAGGTCGATCACGCCCGACGCGTACGGAACCACCGCGCTGAGGTTCGGGGCGAGCGGATGGCGCACGACGGTGAAGGAGAAGACGGTGCCCGTGCCGGGGAGGTCGATCCACTCGAAGTCGTGGCCCTGGCAGGAGAAGCAGTAGGCCTGCGGTGGCAGCACGACGGTGCCGCAGTGCGCGCACTTCGGGGCCGCGAGGCGGCCTTCGAGCGCGGCGTCCCAGAACGGCTGGGTGACGGCGTCGGCGAACGGGTCGTGCATCATGGCGGGGAACACCCCGGGGCGCAGGTCAGCCATCTTCGTTACCTCCGGAGCAGGGTGCCGCTGACGGGGAGGCTGGCCGGGCCTCCGGTGACGAGCGCGATCTCGGCGCCGTCGACCTGGTTGACGGCCACGCCCCGCAGCTGCTCGACGGCCTCGCGCACGTGGGTCATCCCGATGATGTACGCCTCGGAGAGGTGGCCGCCGTGGGTGTTCACCGGGATGGTGCCGGTGGGCCAGCGGATGTTGCCGTCGGCGACGAACGGGCCGCTCTCGCCGATGCCGCAGAAGCCGTAGTCCTCGAGCTGCATCAGCACGAGGGGGGAGAAGTGGTCGTAGAGGAGCGCTACGTCGACGTCCGCGGGAGTGACCCCGGCCATCTCGTAGAGGCGCTTCGCCACGGGACGGTGGCCCGAGGACGCGAAGTACTCGTCGGGCATCTGGAAGTAGTTGAAGATCGCGGGGCCCCAGCGGCCCATGCCGCCGTGGGCGGAGGCCATGACGTACACCGGGGGCTGGCGCAGATCCTTCGCCCGCGCCGCGGAGGTGGTGATCACCGCGACCGCGCCGTCGCTCTCCACCGTGTAGTCGAGGAGGCACAACGGGTCGGAGATCATCCGCGCGTTGAAGTAGTCGTCGAGGGTGAGGGGCGCGGTGTGCAGCGCCGTCTCGGGCCGGCGCATCGCGTTGTTCCGCTGGGAGATGGCCACCTCGGCCAGGTGCTCGCGCTTGGTCCCGTAGAGGTGCATGTGACGCTGGGTGAGCAGCGAGAAGCTGTGCCCCGGCGACATCAGCCCGCTGCCGGCGATGAAGGCGGCCCACGGCGGTGGGCCACCCGCGCCGTAGGGGCTCGCGCTGGCCGCCATGCCGCCGCCGTCGTCGGTGCGGGTCCCGCCGAGTCGGCGCGCCGCCTGCTGCAGGGTCATGAGCGTCACGCAGCACTCGGCCATGCCGGTGGCCACCGCCGCGGCCGCGAGGCCGAGCGCGCCGGCGGAGCCACCGCCACCCGAGGTGGTCGAGGCGGCGAAGCGCACCTCGGGCACGCCGAGCACCGACGCCACCTCGGCCGGATCGCATGACTGCGCGTAGATCGCGAACCCGTCGAGGTCCGCCACGGTGAGCCCGGCGTCCCCGAGTGCGAGCACGGTGGCCGCGCACGCCATCTCGAGTGGCGTCTGGGGCAGGGACTGGCCCCGCTTGTAGTACGGGGTCGCGCCGACCCCGACGATCGCGGCTCGGTCCTTCAACGTGTTCTCCATCGTGGGCTGAGGGCTCAGGCCGCGGCGAGCACATCGGCGGGCGGCTCCCCGACCTGCGGGAACAGCTCGAGGAACGCGCCGCGGGTGATGCGGTAGCGCACCTCGGGATCGACGCCGTCGAAGAGGTGGTGCAGCGTCTCCTGGGTGTGCCCGAACGTGCCTTCCATGTGCGGGTAGTCGCTGCCCCAGAGCACGTTGCGGTAGCCCATCGCGGTCATCGCGCCGATCGCGCTCTCGTCGTGCTGGAACGACGCGTACACCTGCCGGTAGAGGATCTCCTTCGGCAGCAGCGAGAGCTGTGGGCGCACCATCATCGCGTGCTGCCGGTAGCCCTCGTTCATGCGGTCACCCAGGAACGGCACCCAGGTGGCGCCACCCTCGGAGACGAGCACCTTGAGGGTTGGATGCCGATCGAGGGCGCCCGACGCCACCATCTTCGTGACGGCGCGCTGGCCGCTGTAGGTGGTCTCGACGTAGTTGAGCACCGCGCCGCCCGGGCCCCGGAAGTTGATGCCGATGGTGTCGCTGTCGAGGTCGATCGGGTCGGTGCCGATGTGGAACGCGATCACGATGCCGGCCTCCTCGGCCGCGGCCCAGAACGGCTCCCAGGTGTCGCGGTGGTAGTCGTCCTGCGCCTTCGGCGGCGTGGTCGGGAGGAACACCGCCTTCGCGCCCATCGACGCCAGGCGGTGGAGCTCGGCGACCGCGTCGTCGATGTCGAGCATCGACACCTGCGTCGCCACCACGAGGCGCGGGGACACCCCCTCGATCTCGGCCATGGCCCAGTCGTTGCTGACCTTGATCGCCTCCCGCAGCAGGATCGGGTCGCGAAACGCCGCGTTCCACATGCCGAGCGACGGGAACACGAGCTCGCCCCAGATGCCCTCGGCGTCGAGATCCTTCAGGCGTGCCGTCGCGTCCCGCGCGCCGGGGGGGCGGTGGCTCGCCTCGTAGAACTCCTGCTGCTTGGGGTTGGGCACGGGGCGCTCGAAGCTCATGCCGTCGAGGTGGATCGTCTCGATCCCGGTCTCGGCGTCGACCGAGACGTGCGGGACGCGCGCGGCCATGTCGGCGGGGAGGTTCGCGGTCCACAGGTCGAGCGGCTCGAGGAAGTGCGAGTCGCCGGAGTGCGCCCAGATCTTCGTCGTGGTCTGAGGGTCGGTCGAGGTCGCGGTCGTCATGGAACCCTCCTGGGCACTACGGGCGTCGTGGCGATGCCTCGAAAAGAGTACCCTATAATCGGCAGCGTGACGAAGGGGGGGAGGTGACCGTCCACGAGGCGCGCGCGGAGGTCGGGGACTGGATCGCGGCGAACTGGGCACTCGACATCACCGTGCGCGAGTGGTGGCGGCGACTGGCCGAGGCGGGACTCGCGATGCCGACGTGGCCCGAGCCCTTCGGTCGGGGTTGTCGCGGCGCCGAAGCGCGGCTCGTGACCGAGGAGCTCGCGGTGGCCGGCGTCATCGCCCCGCCCCAGGGCCACCTGGCCATTCCGCTGGCCGCGCCCACGATCCTCGAGCACGGAACCGACGCGCAGAAGGCGCGGTACCTCCCGCCGATGCTGCGCGGTGAGGAAGCCTGGTGCCAGCTGTTCAGCGAGCCCGGCGCGGGCTCGGATCTCGCGAGCCTGGCGACGCGCGCGGTGCCCGACGGCGACGAGTGGGTGGTCAACGGCCAGAAGGTCTGGAACTCGAGCGCGAACCTCTGCGACCGCGGGATGCTGCTCGCCCGCACGGACGTCGACGTCCCGAAGCACGAGGGCATCACGTACTTCCTCCTCGACATGGACCAGCCCGGCGTGGAGGTCCGTCCGCTGCGCCAGATCAACGGGGAGTCGCACTTCTGCGAGGTATTCCTGACCGACGCCCGGGTGTCGAGTGCCGACATCCTCGGGACGGCCGGGGACGGGTGGCGGGTCACGCGCACGATGCTGCGGAACGAGCGGGGGAGCTTCGCGGGCCGCGGCCTCCCGGGCCTGGTGGCCATCCCGTCGGGGCCGAAGGCGGGGTTCCTCGACCGGCTCACGGGTGATCTGGTGGCGCGGGAGCGGGGCGAGCGTCGTGGGCGTCGGTTCCAGGGCAACG
>BTUT01000183.1:0-6183 GCA_045862935.1 Acidimicrobiia bacterium | reverse complement strand
GGAGAACTGGCGTGAGCTCGTGGCGATGGTGGAACGGGGCATGACCCCGGCCCAGGCTCTCCACGCCGCGACCGTGGTGAGCGCGGAGCTCGTCAGCATGGAGGACGACCTCGGCCGCCTCGAGCCCGGCTTCCTCGCGGACGTGATCGCAGTGCCCGGCGACCCGACCGACGACATCACGCGCACGAGCGATGTGCGGTTCGTCATGAAGGGCGGCGTGGTCTACAAGCGGGTGTGAGTCGAGGAGACCGAGTGGACGGGCGCGTGTCGGTGGGGGAGGCCGAGCGCCGATGAGGCGAGGGCACGTCACCGGGCAGGTCGTGGGGTGAACGACGGAGCGGTCACCCGAGCGAGCACCGGAACGAGGCGAACGGACGATGGAGACGAGCGAGCGCGGGAGGGTCGCATGGGTCGGGTAGCCAAGCCCGACGCGGGCAGCTGGACCGAGCACTACGACGCGCGGGGCGCGGGGCTCGGGACGGGAATGGTGTCGTACGAGGACTCGTACTCACCCGAGCACTACGAGCTCGAGCGCGAGGCGATCTTCGCGCGCGCCTGGCTGAACGTCGGCCGGGTGGAGCAGCTCCCGAGATCGGGGAGCTACTTCACCAAGGAGCTCGCCGTCGCGAAGACCTCGGTGATCGTGGTGCGCGGCGCCGATGGTGAGGTGCGCGCCTTCCACAACGTGTGTCGTCACCGCGGCAACAAGCTCGTGTGGGATCGGACCCCCCGCGACGAGACCGAGGGGCACTGTCGCCAGTTCATGTGCAGGTACCACGGGTGGCGCTACGGGCTCGACGGGTCGTTGGCCTTCGTCCTCCAGGAAGACGAGTTCTTCGACCTCGACCAGGCGCGGCTCGGGTTGGTGTCGGTGCACTGCGAGGTGTGGGAGGGGTTCGTGTTCGTGAACCTCGACCGCGAGCCGCGCTGGTCGCTGCGCGAGTACCTCGGGCCGATGGTCACCGGTCTCGACGGCTACCCGTTCCACCTCGTGACCGAGCGCTACGGGTACCGCGCCACCATCGACAGCAACTGGAAGATCTTCCTCGACGCGTTCCAGGAGTACTACCACGCGTCGATCCTGCACTCACAGCAGCAGGTGCCCGCGCTGCGCAGCTTCGAGCGCGCGTTCGAGGTGCCCCACTTCCAGATCGACGGCCCGCACCGCCTCATCAGCACGAGTGGCTGGAAGGGCGTACCGCGCCACGAGATGCCGGCCGACACGATGTACCCGATCGAGCACGTGACGGAGGCCGGGCTCATGGGCCCTTGGGAGCGGCCCGACCTCCCCGAGCTCGCCCCCGACGCGCTGCCTCCCGGGGTCAACCCCGGCGGGCTCGACCCGTGGTCGATCTCGAACTTCCAGATCTTCCCGAACTTCGTGATCCTGATCTACGAGCGGGGCTGGTACCTCACCTACCACTACTGGCCCACGTCGCCGAGCACTCATGTGTGGGAGATGTCGTACTACTTCCCACCCGCGCGCACCGCGTCGGAACGGATCCGCCACGAGGTCACCGCGGTGATCTCCAAGGAGGCCGGCATCCAGGATGCCGGCACCCTCGACGGCACCCAGATGGGGATCGAGTCGGGCGTGATCGACGCGTACCCGCTGAGCGACCAGGAGATCACCGTGCGCCACCTGCACGCGACCGTCGGTCGCTGGGTGGAGGACCACCGGCGCGAGCGGGAGCGCGCGTGAGGCGGGAAGCGTGATGCTGCCGCCCGACTTCGCGGACCTCGAGCCGTTCGCGCCGCGGTGGTGCCTCGCGTCGGAGCGGGAGCGCTACGCGGCCCGTCTCGCGAGCACGATGCCCGAGATGCAGGCGTTCTACGACGCGGCCTCCCCCCGGGTCCGTGACGCGATGCGCTACCTCGACGGCTTCCCGCTGCACGAGCTGCCCGCCGACGCGACGAACCTGCTCCACCTCGTGTACTCGTTGGTCATGGTGTCGCTGCCCGTGGAGGTGTGGAAGCAGCCGCGCGTGATCGACGCCGGCAGCGCCGCATTCGATC
Source organism: Acidimicrobiia bacterium (assembly GCA_045862935.1). Lineage (GTDB taxonomy): Bacteria > Actinomycetota > Acidimicrobiia > IMCC26256 > PALSA-555 > CAIUKV01. The sequence goes on along the minus strand of BTUT01000183.1, from coordinate 4,167 downwards.
GCACCATCGACCCCGTCCCGTGACCCGGATCGCGGAAACCGGGTTCTCCGTCAGCGGTACTGATACGGTCAACCCTGGTGGAACTGGATTCTGACATGGCTGCAGTGGATGCTCCCGACGACGGAAACGAGCCTGCCTGGCGGGAGCGGGCCGTGTCGCGCAGCCTGAACGCGGCGCGCACGCGTGCCGAGCAGCGCATCCAGCGGTTCCTCGACGCCGCGTTCGAGCTGATCGACGAGAAGGGCACGACCGAGTTCACGATCCAGGAGGTCATCGACCGGTCGAAGCAGTCGCTGCGCGGGTTCTACCAGTACTTCGACGGCAAGGACGAGCTCATCCTGGCGCTCTTCGAGGAGACCGTGCGCGAGTCGATCGAGGACTGCGACGCGGCGCTCGCCGACGAGACCGAGCCGCTCGCGCGCCTGCGCGCGTACGTCGTGAGACTCCATGAGTGGTGCGACCCGACCGAGCGCAAGCGGGGCTCACACAACCGCGTGCCGATCTCGGAGTTCACCGTCCCGCTCGCGGTCTCCCACGCCGGGCGCGTGACCGAGGCGCTCGCCCCGATCGCGCGCACGCTGCTCCGGCTCGTGGAGGAGGCGAACGCCGCGGGCGTGATCCAGGCGCGCGACACGCGGCGCGCGGCGTCGCTGATCCAGCAGATCGTGATGTTCTCGTGGTTCGGCAACCGCATCGTCCAGAACCCGCGCCTGCGGGTCGACTCCGACGACATCTGGGACTTCTGCCTCCAGGGCCTCCGCAGCCCCCTGTTTGGACCCTTACCGGCGCGATAGCGCCGCTTCCTGTCCAAACGGGGGCCCCGGTTGGAAGTGGCGCATGCGCTAGGCGAGAACTACGTTATCGGCGCGGGTGCGGCCGGTCTCCGGCCCGGGGGGAACGCGGCGAGCGCGCGGGAGGGGGAAGCGAGGTGGGCGCTCGATGATCCGGCTCGTCGGCCGTCGGCTCCACCCTCGTCATCGTGACGTTCGGCGTGTTCATGCTCATGCAGGCTGCCCCGAACGACGCCTCGGTGCAGCTCGCGGGGGGCACGCAGGCGACGCCCGAGTCGATCGCGCAGGTGCGCGCGGAGCTCGGCCTCGACGACCCGGCCGTCACCCAGTACCTGCGGTGGCTGGGTGACGCGGTCACCGGGGATCTCGGCGAGTCCTACATCCGACGGACCTCGGTCGCCGACGAGCTCGCCGACCGGGTGCCGATCACCTTGAGCCTCCTGTTCGCCGCCACCGTGTTCGCCCTGGTCATCGCGGTCCCGGCCGGGATCCTCAGCGGTCTGCGGCCGAACGGGATCTTCGACGGGTCCACGCGCGCCCTGTCCAGCCTCGCGGTCGCGATCCCGAGCTACCTGCTCGCCGTGGGCCTCATCTACCTGTTCTCGGTGGAGCTCGGGTGGCTGCCGCCGAGCGGCTACACGAAGTTCAGCGAGAGCCCGACCGGCTGGCTCGAGGAGATCACGCTCCCGGCGATCGCCCTCGGGCTCGCCTTCGCCGCGGCCATGACGCGCCAGCTGCGGGGCGCGCTCGTCGACGAGCTCGACACCAACCACATCCGCACCACGTGGGCGATGGGCTGCGAGCCCGGGCGCGTCGTGGGCCGCCACGGGCTGAAGAACGCCTCGAGCCCGGCGATCACGATCCTCGGCCTCCAGGTGGCCGCGCTGGTCGGCGGCGCGGTGATCGTGGAGGAGATCTTCGCGATCCCGGGCCTGGGGCGTTACCTGTTCTCGGGCGTCCTCTCCGCCGACATCCCCGCCGTGATGGGCAGCGTGATCGTCCTGGTCGTCATCCAGATCTCGATGAGCCTCGTGGTCGACATCGCCTACGCGCTGTTGAACCCGAAGGTGCGGGTGGCCTGATGACCATCGACGGCACCGACGACCTCGTCCAGCGCGGCGGCGCGAACGTCCCGATCACACCGGACGAAGCGGTCGAGGCCGCCGCGGCGTTCGTTGCGCTGCCCCACCGCCGCCACGCCTTCGTGCGCCTCTTCAGCCGCCCCGGCCCGGCCATCGCCCAGGTCTACCTGATGCTGCTGGTCGTCGGCGCGCTCCTCGCGCCGGTGATCGCCCAAGACCCGAACGAGCAGGACATCCCCAACCGGTTCGCCAAGCCGTCGTGGGACCACCTCTTCGGCACCGACGACCTGGGCCGCGACCTGTTCAGCCGCATCCTGCACGGCGCCCGCGTCTCGCTCACGGTGAGCCTGGCCGTCGTGGCGATCGCCATGGCCGTGGCCCTCGTGGTGGGCCTGGTCTCGGGGTACGCGGGCGGGTTCGTGGACAACCTGCTCATGCGGGTCGCGGACGCAGGGCTCAGCTTCCCCCCGCTCGTGCTCGCGATCACCGTCGTCGGCGTCCTGGGCCCGAGCACCGAGAACGTGATCGTCGCGCTCGCGATCGTGTTCGTGTTCGGGCTGACGCGCCTCGTGCGGGGGATGGCGCTCGCGGTCCGCGAGGAGCCGTTCGTGGAGGCGTCGCGAGCCGCGGGGAGCCGGACGCACCAGACCCTCCGGCGCCGGATCCTGCCCAACATCCGCTCGCCCCTGCTCATCGCGGCGACGTTCGGCATCGCCGGTGCGCTGCTCGCCGAGTCGGGGCTGGCCTACATCGGCTTCGGACCGCGCCGCCCCACCGCGAGCTGGGGCGGCATGCTGCGCGACGCCTACGACAAGGCCCTCAACACCGAGCCCTGGCAGCTGCTCGTGCCCGGGATCGCGATCGCGCTCACGATCTTCGCCTTCCAGGTGGTCGGTGACGGGCTGCGCGACGTGCTCGGGCTCGGTCGGGCGACGAAGGCCCGCCGGACGGAGCGGCGCGGCCTCACGACCGTCGTGCGCGATCCCGAGGTCGCGAGCTCGCCCTCCGATACCGGCCCGGTGGACGGTCGTACGGGCGCCCTCGTGAGCATCGAGGGCCTGTCGGTGGAGTTCACCACCGCGCGCGGGGCCAGCCGGGTGGTCGACGACGTGTCGCTCTCGATCCTGCCGGGGGAGACGGTCGGGCTCGTGGGGGAGAGCGGCTCGGGCAAGACGGTCACCTCCCTGTCGATCATGCGCCTGGTGCCGTCACCCCCCGGACGGATCGTCAGTGGGGCGATCCGCTTCGACGGACAGGATCTGCTGGGGCTGTCGTTCAAGGAGCTGCGCGCCCTGCGCGGCAACGACATCGGCATGATCTTCCAGGACCCGATGACGAGCCTCGACCCCGCGTTCACCATTGGGAGCCTGCTCGTCGAGGCGCAGCGTCTGCATCGCGACGTCTCGCGCGCCGCCGCCCGCACCCGCGCGGTCGAGCTGCTCGAGCTCGTCGGCATCCCGGCGCCGGCATCGCGGCTGAAGCAGTTCCCGCACCAGCTCTCGGGTGGCCTGCGCCAGCGGGTGATGATCGCCATCGCGCTCGCCAACGAACCGAGGCTCCTCATCGCCGACGAGCCCACCACCGCGCTCGACGTGACCATCCAGGCCCAGATCCTCGACCTGCTCCGATCGCTCCAGCGCGACCTCGGCATGGCCATCCTCTTCGTCACCCACGATCTCGGGGTGATCGCCGACCTCTGCGATCGCGTCGCCGTGATGTACGCGGGCCAGATCGTGGAGGAGGCGTCGGTGCACGACCTCTTCACCGACCCGCGGCACCCCTACACCGAGGGCCTGCTCGGCGCGATGCCCCAGGTCGGCCGGCTCGACGAGCGCCTCACGGTGATCCCGGGCCAGGTGCCGCTCCCGTACGCGATGCCCGCCGGCTGCCGGTTCGCCGCGCGGTGCCCCTACGCCCTCGACGCGTGCACCGCGGCTCCGATCACGCTCGCGCGCGCGGGATCGTCGATGGTGCGCTGCACCCGGGCGCCCGAGCTCGCGCTCCGGGGGGCCGAGTGACCGCCGGGGTCGCGGCGCGGCCGTCGCCCGACGGTGGGGCGGGCACCGACACGCTGCGCGCCGAGGGGCTCACCAAGCACTTCCCGCTGCGTCGCAGCGCGCGGCAGCCGGGCGACGGGCCGGTGATCCGCGCGGTCGACGGCGTGGACCTCGCCATCGCGCCCGGCACCACCCTCGGGTTGGTGGGTGAGTCGGGCTCGGGCAAGAGCACGGTGGCGCGACTCGTGCTGCGCCTCATGCCCCCGACCGCGGGGCGCCTGCTCTTCGAGGGGGAGG
>BTUT01000182.1:0-6222 GCA_045862935.1 Acidimicrobiia bacterium | reverse complement strand
GGCAGGCCCTGCACTCCTCGCCACGCGGCCTCGAAGCCGAGCGCGCGCGCCACCGCCGCTCGCGTCGCCACGAAGCCGATGCGCTCGCGTACCCGGGGATCGGACCAGCGGCCGTTGGCGCGCGTCCAGTGTGCAACCGCATCCACGAGCGCGCGGTGCTCGGCACCTGAAGCGCGAGTCGCGCCACCGTGCTCGAGGTCGAGCGCGTGGCGGATCACGCGCCAACCGCCGTCGACGTCACCGATGCGGTAGCGATCGGGAACGCGGACGTCCTCGTAGAAGGTGGCGTTCGTCCGCTCGTCCGACAACGTGTGCACGGCCTGCACGTCGATCCCCGGCGTGTCGAGCGGCACGAGGAACATCGTGAGCCCCTTGTGCTTGGCCACCGCCGGGTTGGTCCGGGTCAACAGGAACACGTACTGCGCGAGGTGGGCGCCGCTCGTGAACATCTTCTGTCCGTTGATCACCCAGTCGTCGCCGTCCTTCTCGGCGCGCGTCTGGGCCGCCGCGACGTCCGAGCCCGACTCGGGCTCGGTGTAGCCGAGGGAGCAGATGGCCTCGCCGCGAGCGATACGCCCGAGGACCTCGTGCTTGAGGTCTTCGCTCGCGAAGTGCCGAACCGCTTCGGCGACCATGAACGTCGTGGCGATCGCGTGGGTGCCGACACCGGCCCGTTCGAGCTCCTCGGCGATCACTGCTGCTTCCCACGCGTCGCGTCCCTCACCGCCGTACTCCCGGGGCCACGTCGGGAACAGCAGGCCCGCGGTGGCCAGCTCTCGCTGGAGACCCCAGTCGTGCCCGTCCCAGCTGAAGTGCATGCGAGCCTGCAGCTCGGGGGTGAGCCGGTCGTCGAGGAACCGCCGGGCGAGGGATCGCACCCCCTCGGCGTTCCCGTAGCCGAAGTCGATGTGGGGATCACCCGCGTCGGGGAGCGCGGGGCTGACGCCGTCCCAACGGCGCTCTGCACCGAGGAGGAACAGGTCGCGAGGGTCGCCGGCGGTCAGGGCCCATGCCTTGGCGCGCCGGTAGTACAGCTGGATGTCGTACTCGAGCGCCAGGCCGTAGCCACCATGGGTGTGCAACGCGCGCGCCACCGACCGGGTCGCGGCGCGCGCCGCCCACCCGAGTGCGAACGCGATCAGCGCCGCGGCATCCGCCTCGCGCCGAGCCACCGACCACGTGGCGTACCACACGAGGACACGAGCGCCCTCTGCGTCGGTCACCGCGTCGGCCAGCGGGTGCGCGATGCCCTGAAAGGTCCCGATCGGCCGGTCGAACTGCACGCGCTCGCTCGCGTAGGCGGCGGCGATGTCGAGCGAACGTCGGGTCAGGCCGTACAGGGCCGACGCGGTGAGCAGGCGCCACTCCTCGAGCGCTCGGTCGAAGATCTCGTGCGCGGCGTCTCCGATGGCCAGCACCGTGCGGGTGCCACTGCCCCCACCCGGGGCGAGGGTCCATCGGGCGATCGGACTCGAGCCGAGGTTCGGAACCTGCGGCGGCGGACGGTCGCCCCGCGTCACCAGGACGAGCGTCTCCCCATCGAGACCCACGACCGCGTCGGCCACGGCGCCGCCCGGTACCAGCTGCCCTCCGGTGCCGGGCGCACTCCGCACGGCCAGTGTGACGAGGGCTGATCCCGCGATCGCTCGTTGCAGCCAGTCTCGGGCGAGCGGGTCCTCGCAGCGCGCGAGGACCGTCGCGGCGACCAGCGCCTCGATCAACGGACCCGAGGCCAGGAATCGCCCCGCCTGCTCGGCGACGAGCACCGCGTCGAGGAGGCCGGCACCAGCCCCACCGGAGGCCTCCGGCACGCGGAGCCCGATGGCGTCGATCGCCGCGAGCCTCTCCCAGAGCGCCGCGTCGAAGCCGAGCGGCTCGGCGAGTCGGACGCGGTCGGGGCTCGACTCCGCGGCGAAGAGCCGTTCGAAGGTGTCGCGGAGCAGCACCTGCTCCGGGGAGAGCCCGAGGTTCACGCCGCCTCTCTAGCAGGATGTCGCGACCTACGACGCCGCGTCGTCGAGCGAGCGAACCGGAGATGTGTCCCCGCGGACGCGGGCGATACGGTGTGGCTCGACCGGCAACCCGAGCGAAGGCTCGCCCGAGGAGGGTGTCGGCACCCGAGGTACACGAGCCCCGACGAGCGAGGACCGATGAGCGAGCTCGAAGCCGGCATCGTCGGGAGCGACCCCGCGCTCCTCACCACGTTCTACGAGCGTGCGCTCGGGTTCGAGGTCGTCGATCGGCTGGAGCTCGACGCCTTCGGGCTCGTGCTGAAGCTCCGGCGGGGCGCCGCCCGCATCAAGCTGTTCTTCCCCCAGCCGCCCGCGAGCCAGCGGGTGGAGGCCGAGCCCTGGCAGGACTGCGCCGGGTGGCGCTACGCCGCGCTGTACCTCGAGTCCCCCGAGGCCTTGCAAGGCATCGTCGCGGCCGTCGACGCGGCCGGCGGGAGCGTGCTCCTCGAGCCGTCGAGCCACCGCCCGGGGGCGACGGTCGCGGTGGTACGCGACCCGGAGGGAAACGTCTGGGAGCTGCTCGCGGAGGTGGCTTCGTAGCCCCGTCGCCGTTTGCGGCACGGTGGGTGCGCGGGGGTCGGCACCGGAGCGAGCCGCGCTCGTGTCGGACGGGCGTCGGACCGGCGTCGGACCGACGTCGAACGGGGCTACGCGTCGGGTTCGTCCGCTCGAATGCCGCGGAGTCCGAACCACGCGAGCTCGGCGACCCACGACGCCAGGCGATCGGCGTCGAGGGCGTTGCTGTCGCCGCTGAGCGCATCGCGGCTCGTGGACTCGGCGATGCCGATCACCGCGTGAGCGAGGACCCGGCGGTGCTCGACCGTGCCCGGGATCTCGATGAGCAGGCTCACGGCGTCGGAGGCTTCCTCGAGCACGCGGTCGACGATCGCCGCGAACTCGGGATCGTTCCGCGCAGCTGCGCCGAAGAGCACCCGGAACGCCGGTTCGTTGTCGGTGACGAAGTGGAAGTAGGCGAGGAACCCCGCCTCGACGCGCGCCCTCCCCGTGGTGGCGCCGGCCGTTGCCGTGCCGAGGCTCGCGAGGAGCTGCCCTCCGACGTCGTGGAGCACCTCCGTGAAGAGCGCACGCTTGGAGGTGAAGTGCTGGTAGAGCACCGGCTTCGTCACCCCGGCCGCTTGCGCGATGTCGTCCATGGCGCTTCCGTGGAACCCCCGGTCCGCGAACACCCGGCACGCGACGTCGAGGAGCTGCCGACGGCGCTGATCCGCCGGGAGCCGGGTCGTCACGAGGTACCCGGGCTCGTGGCCCCGCGCGGATCCGGGTTCGTCTGGCGGGGCCCGATCCGTCGTGCCCGCCGCGGGCGGGTTGCAGGTCCTCGTGCGGCCGAGGGAGATCGAGCGCCGTCGCGCATTCACGCACCTCCCGGGAAGCCGGCGTGGCGGCCACACCGTAGGGGGGCGGGTCGCGGGAGGGCGAACCGCCCCCGACCCTGGTCCGCGCGAAGCCCCTCAGTGGAAGCTGCCGCCGCCGCGTTCCTCGCGCTCGGCCGCCCGAATTCCGTACCCGAAGACGATCGGAACCGGGAGCACGACGATCGAGACGACGAGCGAGACCACGATCACGTCCACCGTCCACGCCGGGAAGTCCGTCGCCAGCCCGACACCGAACACCACGATCGCGATCAGGATCGCCGAGTAGCCGACGCGCTTGCCGATCTTCACCAGTCGGGCGATGCGACGCCGGCGGACCATCACGGGGTCGTCGTCGGGAAGGGGAGGGAGCGCACTCACCAGTCGTTCCAACCTACAGCCGTCATCGCAGCGCGGATTCGACCGGGAAGATGCTCGATCGAGAAGCGTGCACGCGCGACGTCGGCGTTGCGGACGAGCCGTTGTCGGTCGGGTGCTCGCAGGCGTGCAGCGGCTTCGCGGGGGTCATCGATCGAGAGCACGTCGATGCCGGCGACGATCTCCTCCAGGACGGGATACGAGCCGACCGCCACCATGCGATGGGCAGCAACGGCTTCGACCACCGGGTTGCCGAATCCCTCCCACGTGGAGGGGAACACCACGAGATCCGCGGCTGCGTACGCGTCGGCCGCGCGGGGAGCTCGACCAACCCGCACCTGCACGGTCGCCGTTGCGAGCAGGGCGTGGAACTCGTCGTCGTACCCGTCCTCTGGTGGACCGGTGATCCAGTAGCACACCCGCCTCTCGGACAGCTCGCGTGCGACGGCGGCCGCGAAGCGGAGCCCGCCCGAGACGTTCTTGCGTGGGATCGCCCGGGTCGGCTGCAACAGGACCACGTCCTCGTCGGCGAAGCCGAGTCCGGCTCGCGTCGCGTCGCGATCTCCACCGAACGCGTCGAAGTCGAATGCGTTGTGGATGCAGTGCGCGGCGACACCCCGGAGCCACAGGGCGCGCCGCGCATGTTGGCTGATGGTGACGTGGAGCGATCCGGGCCGACGAGGCGGGAACCCCGCGATGTGGGCGAGCTGCTCACGCTCCCACGGGAGGTCGTGGTGATGAAAGCACACGCGACCGGGATGGCGCGCGAGCACGTCCCGAGCCAGCGTGGCCGCTCCGAGGTTCAGGGGGAGTGAGCAGAGGTTCTCGACGACGACCAGCTCGGCACCCGCGAGCGCCGCGGCGAGCGCGCCGGGGTCGGGGGCGCTGTCGGGTGGAGCATCGATCGCCAGGAACGGCAGCTGGGTGTCATCGGGTCGGCGGGCACCCTCGATCACCCCTGCAACCCGGCGCGTCGAGAAGCCGAGAGCATCGAGCGCGCGAGCCCACTTCGCCGACTCGACACCGACTCCGTCGGCGCCACCCAGGCGGTAGGACACGAGCACTGCCTGGGGCCGGCTGGCCATGGAGCCTCAGGAACGGTCCCGGTCACGACCCAGGTGTGGCAACCGGCGATTGGTGGCGTCGAGCACGGCCCGCACGACCGCGTCGTCGGCGTGCTGGTGCACGATCGCCGACCCCGAGAGGTGTCGCTCGTGCGGCGGATCCACGCTCACCAGGAGCACGACGACGACGTCGCGGCTGCCGGCGCGGGTCACGAGCGCGGTGTCGACATCGAGGCATTCCGCGGCCGGCTCGAGCTGGCGGAGCGCGTCGAGCGTCGCGTTGGCGATGATCCGCGGGCGGGTGGCGGCCGCGACCGACCCCTCGGCGAACCCGGTCCGTTCGTCGACGTCGGATGCCAACGTGACTTGGACGATCGTGCGGAGTCCGGTGGTCTGTGCTTGGGTGGTCACGATGCGAGGTCTGCTTGTCGGTTCGGCCGTGCCGAGGTCCTCCGTCATGGTCGCACCGTCCGCCGCGAGCTGCACGACCGACACGATCCGGCGATCGAGCTCGATCCCGAACGATGCCATCGCCACCGATTGCACGTCGCGCACGACCTGCTTGGCTGGCTTTCCCGACCGGGCCAACACGTGCACCTCGATGGGACGGCCGATCTCGTCGGCGACGATTCGGACCGCGGTGACATCAGGCAGGCGGCACAGCTCGGCCTCGACGTCAGTGAAGTCCACGACAGACGGCATTTGGTCTTCGGCCATACGGCGCTCCGGCGTCTTCGGCCTCCCCTGCACACGAGAGACTACGGAACGCTCGTGCGTGATAGGTGGACGCTCATGGAGCACGTCGTCGTCACGCAGGGTAGTGGCCCTTGCACTGAGCGTCGACAGGGGCGAAACTGTCGTTACGGGCAGTGGCTGAAGTGACTCTTGTGATCTTCGGTCGTCGGCCGCGATGAAACGACTGAGTGCAGATCGGGAGGTGACGGCGGCAGGGACGGACGGAGCGGTCAGGGCCTCGATCGCGGCTTCGGGCAGTACGTACACCCAAGCGGAGCGCCACGCCACAGGCATGAAGCGCAGCCTGCGGAGAACCTCAGGAATGGGGGGATCGTGGTGCGTAAGCGACTCATGGTCCGTATCGGCCTGATCATGTCGAGCGTGGCGGCACTGGTACTTGCCGGTGGCGCTGGCAAGAGCCTGCGCTAGCAGACTCCGGTTGGCTGCGCTCGAGGCCCTGATCACTCCGCCTTGTTCCGGCGCTCGACCAGAAGTGTTGGTTTCGACACCCATTCGGTTCTCGCTCTATTGCGTTGCGCTCTTCTCATGTGCTGTCGCGCTCGCCGTGACCCTTTTCGCCGCAGGGCAACATCCCTCACCTGAGGAGCTTCTCGTCCTTGGTGTTCTCATGGCTGTAGCCGAGAACCGCAGCGTTGAATTGCC
>BTUT01000181.1:0-6232 GCA_045862935.1 Acidimicrobiia bacterium | reverse complement strand
CGCGCTCTTCGCGCGCCTGTGGTTCCTGCAGGTGGGCAACTCGACGAGCTACGCCGCCCAGACGGAGCAGAACCGGATCCGGGTGGTCCGCGAGCCGGCGATCCGCGGCTCGATCGTCGACCGCGACGGTCAGGTGCTCGTGCAGAACACGCTCGTCGACAGCATCACGGTGAAGCGCGGCCTCACGGCCGAGGAGCGCGCGGTCACGGTGAAGAACCTCGCGCGCGTGCTGGCCGTCACTCCGGCGTCGATCGAGCGCGAGCTCGACAGCCCGAAGTACTCGATCTACGAGCCGGTCCCCATCGCGCGGGATGCGACCTTCGAGACGCTCGTCTACGTGCGCGAGCACCCGGAGCTGTTCCCCGGTGTGTCGGCGGTGCGTCAGAGCATCCGCGAGTACCCGGCCCGGTTGAACATCGACGACTCGCCGCCCGTGGGCGCGCACCTCCTCGGCTACGTCGCGTCGATCAACAAGCAGGAGTACAAGGTCCAGAAGGACGCGGGCTACACCCCGAACGACCTCATCGGGAAGCAGGGAGTCGAGCAGCTCTTCGAGTCGGAGCTCAAGGGCCGGCCGCGTGAGCGGCGACTCGAGGTGGACAGCCGCGGGCGCCTCGTCGGCGAGGCGGAGGAGGTCGTCCCCACCCCGGGCAACGACATCCAGCTCACCATCGACCTCGACGTGCAGCGGGTGGCCGAGGAGTCCCTCGCCGACGGCATGCGTCAAGCCCGCAACTACCGGGACCGGATCAGCGGCCAGACCTACAAGGCGACCAGCGGGGCGGTGGTCGTCCTCGACGCGCAGACCGGAGACGTCGTCGCGCTCGCGAGCGCGCCCACGTTCAACATCGCGAAGTTCACGACCGGCATCCCCACCGACGAGTTCCAGTACCTGACCGATCCCGCCAACCACCTCCCGCTCATCGACCGTGCGGTGCAGGGGCTCTACGCTCCCGGCTCGACGTTCAAGCCCTTCAGCCTCTACGCCGCGCTCCGCGACAAGCCCACCGTCGAGGACGGCACGCCGTTCGACGAGAACTTCCACTTCTGGGACGACGGGGCGATCGAGTTCGGTGCCGAGGGCAAGGAGCAGCAGTTCCAGAACGCGGGGAAGCAGGCGAACGGGTCGGTCGACGCAACGCGCGCGATGGTCGTGTCGAGCGACGTCTTCTGGTACAACATCGGGATCCTCTACTGGCGCACGTGGGGCCGGGGACACGAGAGCGAGCTCGACGAGAAGGCGCCCCAGTACGGCATCCAGCGCACCGCGAGGATGTTCGGCTTCAGCAAGCCCACCGGCATCGGGCTCCCCGGCGAGGCTCGCGGCCGCGTCCCCAACCTCGCGTTCAAGCAGGAGGTCAACCGGGGCAACCCCGACGGCTCCAGCCAGGTCTGGCTCCCCGGCGACTCGATGAACCTCGCGGTCGGTCAGGGCGACATGCTCGTCACCCCGCTGCAGCTCGCCTCCGCGTACGCCACGCTGGCCAACGGCGGCACCTTCCACCAGCCCCGGCTCGCGAAGCGGGTGCTCGAGGGCGGTTCGACGCTGGGTGAGCCCAAGGTGGTGCGCGACCTCCCGGTGCAGCCGTCGAAGAAGGTCGGGCTCGACCCGGCGATCCTCGACACGATCATCCCGGGCCTCGAGGGCGTCGTGTGCTCCCAGGAGGGCACCGCCCACGCGGCGTTCCGCGACTACCCGTGTGGCGAGATCATGGGCAAGACCGGGACCGCCGAGATCCAGGCCGGCAAGCAGGACACCGCGCTCTTCGTGGGCGTGTCGCCGTCCCGGGTCGACCCCGCGAACCCGCGGCCGCAGTACGTGGTGGCGGTCGTGGTCGAGGAGGGGGGCTTCGGCGGGTCGGTGGCGGCACCGATCGCCCGCCGGGTGTTCGACGCGCTCCGGGGCGATCCGAACCCGCCGCCGGTGCGCACCTACCCGCCGAGCGTCGACTGATGGCGCGGTGAGCCTCCCGTGACGATGACCGCCCCGCCGCGATCGATCGGCCGCACGCGCTCCCGGTGGGCCGCACCCTCCACGTCGCGCCTCGGCGTCGACTGGCGCGAGCTCGACTGGATCATGCTCGGCGCCGTGGCCCTCATCACCGCGCTCGGGCTGGTGATGGTGTACTCGTCGACGCGCAACCTGGCCGACGACCCGTACTACTTCGTGAAGCGCCAGGCCACGGCGCTCGTGCTCGGCCTCGGCGCGTTCCTCGTGATCCTCCGGATCGACTACCGCAAGTTCCGGGACTTCTCGCTCCTCGCGTACCTCGCGGTCATCGCGATGCTCCTCCTCGTGATCTCGCCGCTCGGCTCGAACGCCAAGGGCGCCCAGGCATGGTTCGCGCTCCCCGGTGGCTTCCAGTTCCAGCCGTCGGAGATCGCGAAGCTGCTGTTGGTCATCGCCCTGTGCGGGTACGTCAACGAGCACCGGGGCGACATCGACCCGTGGCGCATCACGATGATCCTGGGGCTCGCGCTCCTGCCGATCGCCCTGGTGCAGCTCCAGCCGGACCTCGGCACGAACATGGTGTTCGCGGCGAGCGTGCTCGGCTTGCTCGCCGTGGCCGGGGCGAAGGGCCGCTACCTGGTCGTGCTCGGCCTCCTCGCGGCCACCGGGATCTTCGCGGCGGTGACCCTCGGCGTCCTCCAGCAGTACCAGATCGACCGCCTGACGTCGGTCATCAACCCCGACACGAAGACCCAGTCCGCGGCGTACAACCAGGACCAGTCGAAGAAGACCATCGGCTCCGGGGGAGTCACGGGCAAGGGGCTCTTCCAGGGTCCCCAGACCCGCCTCGGCTACGTGCCCGAGCAGCACACGGACTTCATCTACACGGCGGTGGGGGAGGAGCTCGGCTTCGCGGGGGCGGCGACCCTGCTCGGCCTGTTCGCCGTCGTGATGTGGCGGACGTGGCGAACCGCCCGGCTCTCGCGCGACTACTACGGGACGCTGGTGTGCGCAGCGGTCTTCGGGATGTTCGGGTTCCAGATCTTCGAGAACGTCGGCATGACCATGGGGATCATGCCGGTGACGGGGATCCCGCTCCCGCTCATGAGCTACGGCGGGTCGAGCCTCATCGCCACCTTCGCGTGCATCGGCCTGGTCTCGAACGTCTACGTCCGCCGCTTCTCCTGATCCACTGCCTCGCTCACCGCCAGGGGCCTTGGCGGGGCATCGCCTTGTAGGCTGGTCCTGAGATGTCCAGCGTGTGGCCGAGGCTCGAACCGCTCCTGGCTCGGGTGGAGAAGCCCGCTCGCTACATCGGGATGGAGCGGGGGAGCCGCCGGCCCGAGCCCCACCCCGACCGGGTCGCCTGGTTGCTCGTGTACCCGGACACCTACGAGATCGGACTCCCCAACCAGGGCCTCCAGATCCTCTACGAGATCCTCAACGAGCGGGACGACGCGCTCGCCGAGCGTGCGTACGCGCCGTGGATGGACCTCGAGGCGGAGCTCCGGGCCCACGGTCTGCCCCTCTTCTCGGTCGACACCCACCGGCCGGCCGGCTCGTTCGACCTGCTCGCCTTCAATCTCTCGGCCGAGCTCGTCTTCACGAACGTCCTGAACTGCATCGACCTCGCGGGTGTGCCCGTGCGCGGCGCCGCGCGCCGTCCGGAGGACCCGCTCGTCGTGGCCGGGGGCCACTGCGCGTTCAACCCCGAGCCGCTGGCCGACTTCGTGGACGCGTTCGTGCTCGGCGACGGCGAGGAGGTCGCCGGGGAGGTCAGCGAGGTCGTCGCCGCGTGGAAGCGGTCCGGTCGAGCGGATCGCGAGGGCGTGCTGCGCGACCTCGCCACGGTTCCCGGCGTCTACGTGCCGTCGCTCTACGACGTCGAGTACGACGGCCCCCGGTTGACGGGCGTGCGCCCCCGCTTCCCCGAAGTCCCGGCGGTCGTGGACAAGCGCACGGTCGCCGATCTCTCGGAGTGGCCGTACCCGAAGGAGCAGCTCGTCCCCCTGGTCGAGGTCGTGCACGACCGGCTCAACGTGGAGATCTTCCGCGGCTGCACCCGCAGCTGCCGGTTCTGCCAGGCGGGGATGATCACCCGCCCGGTCCGTGAGCGGCCGATGGAGCAGGTGCGCACGATGGTGCGTGACGGCCTCCGGCGAAGCGGCTACGACGAGGTGGCCCTCACCTCGTTGTCGAGCGCCGACTTCTCGGGGATCGACGAGCTCGTCGGCGGCATCGTGGGCGAGCAGACGGGCACCGGGTGCGTATCGCTGTCGCTCCCGTCGTTGCGCGTCGACGCGTTCACCGTGGGGGTCGCGTCCACCATCCAGCAGGTGCGCCGCACCGGTCTCACGTTCGCCCCCGAGGCCGGCTCCTGGCGCCTGCGGCAGGTGATCAACAAGCTCGTAACCGAGGACGATCTCGCCGCCGCCGTCGAGGCCGCGTACTCGCAGGGCTGGCGGCGCGTGAAGCTCTACTTCCTCGTGGGTCTCCCCACCGAGACCGACGCCGACACCCTCGGGATCGCCGAGCTGGCCCGCAACGTCATGGCGATCGGCAAGCGCAACACCCGCGGCGCGTCGTGCACGGTGTCGGTCGGTGGCTTCGTCCCCAAGCCGCACACCCCGTTCCAGTGGTTCGGTCAGAACTCGGTCGACGAGCTGCGACGCAAGGTCGGACTCCTGCGCGACGACCTCCGTCGGTCGGGGGCGAAGCTGCGCTGGCACGATCCCGAGGCGTCGTTCGCGGAGGGCATCGCGAGCCGGGGTGATCGTCGGATCGGCGCGGTGATCGAGCGGGTGTGGCGGGCCGGGGGCACGTTCCAGGAGTGGAGCGAGCACTTCGCCCTCGACCGGTGGCTCGACGCGATGGCGGCCGAGGGCCTCGATCCCGACTGGTACGTGACCCGCCACCGTGAACCCGACGAGGTGCTTCCCTGGGACCACATCGCGGCCGGCCTCCACCGCGACTTCCTCTGGGGCGACTGGCAGGCCGCACTTGCCGAGCACGGGCTCCCCGATTGCCGGTGGACGCCGTGCTACGACTGCGGGGTGTGCACCGGCTATGCCATCGAGCACGTGGTCGCCTCCCCGGTACCACCCGCGGGTGGGAGCCAGGGAACGGGGCAGGTCGTCGCCGCCGGGCGCGGTGTCCCGGTGCAGCTGCTCGGGCTGGGGGTTGCGCCGTCCGGTGACGGCTCCCCGGCCTCGGAGGTGCGGGTTGCGGGGTGACGCCGGGTTCCCGGTGCGGCTTCGGTTCTCGAAGCACGGTCCGGTGCGCTTCATCTCGCACCGCGACGTCGCGCGGGCGCTCGAGCGAGCCTTCCGCATCGCCGAGCTCCCGCTGGTGTTCACCCGCGGCTACTCGCCCCATCCCAAGCTGAGCTTCGGCCCTGCCCTGGCGGTCGGCTACGAGAGTGACGCCGAGTACCTCGATCTCGAGCTCGACCGTGAGATCGATCCCGTGTGGCTCGCCTCGGCGGTCACCGAGGGGTTGCCCCAGGGGATGGCCGTCACCGGGGTCTCGCGGCTGGCCGACCGGGCGGCGTCGCTCCAGGAGATCATCGGCGTGCTCTCGTACCGTGTCGTACTCGACGGTGGGCCGGCCGACCTCGTGGGTCGGGCGGTCGAGGCGCTCGTGGCCCGCGACCGGGTCGAGGTCCCCGTCGTCCGCAAGGGTGAGGAGCAGATCGACGACATCCGCCCCTCGGTGCTCGCCCTCGCCCAGCCTCGAGCCGACGAGGCCGTCGTCGTCGTGGACGTCGCCACCCGACCCCGCACCCTGCGGGTGGCGGACGTCGTCACGGGCCTCCGGGCCGTGTTGGCGGATGCCGCGCCGCTCGTGGAGCAGCGCGTCGTCCGTACCCATCAGTGGGTCGAGCGCGGTGGCGCGCGGCTGGAGCCGCTCGACGTCGACCAGCGCTCGGCCGCTCCCACGGGAGCGCAGGCGCACACCCTGGAGGCGTGCGCGTGATCAGCAAAGGACGCATCGATGTCAGACGAGCACACGGGTCTCGTGTCGCCCGCCCCCCGCGAACCTGCGCGTTCGCCCGTCAACGACCCCACGGATCCCGGGGAGAGGACTGAGAGCCCGCCGTCGGTCGGCGGTGAGCGTGCCGGCGGGGCCGACCGGAGCAGTGGTACCGCGGACTCGCCCGAAGCGGCGCGCAAGCGTCGGCGGCGGGGATCCCGGGGCGGGCGCAACCGTCGCAAGCCGTCGAGCGCGGTCCCGGGCGCCGCGTCCGGCGCGGGTCCCGGCAGTGGGTCGGGTGGCGGGTCG
>BTUT01000180.1:0-6248 GCA_045862935.1 Acidimicrobiia bacterium | reverse complement strand
GCCTGCCGGCGCCCCCGCAGCCCCCGCTGCTCCCGTATCACCTGGGGGGGCTCGGCGCCCCGCCACTCGGTGGTGTGGCACCGGAACTCGTCCAGGAGCCCGGCGTAGTCGAACTGGTGTTCGTCCATGCGGCGATCATCGCACGGGGGTGTGACCCTGAACCGGCCCTGCGACCGAGGATTCTCTCGAGATCCTCCGACAACCCGAACCGCGCGGGGGGGACCGAAGGAGCGGCCCCCGCGGTTCGATTGCGCCCGTGCGGCTGACCGCGGCCATCACGCAAGAGGGGGCTGGCACGTTGCGCGCTGCCTCGAGGTGGAGGTCAGTCGCCAGGGCGAGACCTTCGAGGAGGCCCGGGCCACTCTGGTCGAGGCACTGCAGCGCTTCTTCGAAGACCAACCCCAGAGGTGGCCAGGCCGGCGGTGATCGCCCCGATCGGTGTCGTGGTCTGAGCCCGGCCCTCCCGCTCGTACCAGGTCACGACGTCGTCCGGGCATCGGGACGGCTCGGGCTCGGGGCAGGTGAGCCAGCGCGGGGCAGTCACGTGAAGTCGAGGGGGAGAAGCGGTCGAACGGTGATCGTTCCCCTGCACCGCGAGCTGGCGTCGGGCACCTTGCGTGCGATCCTGCGCCGGGTGGGCATCACCGGCGACGAGCTGCGGATGCACCTTCGCTGAGCCCAGCGGAGCCGTCGCCAGGTATCTCCGCGGGGACGGTGGCGATCCAGCACACGAGGTGCACGTCGTCGGGGGTGATCTCGGGGAGCGGCTTCGGGGGTGGCGGCGGCTCGAGGCCGAGCTCGTCGACGAGCTGGACGATCGAGCGGGCCCGCTGCGCGGGGTCCTCGATGGCCATCGCGGTGCGGAACAGGCGCAGGATCCGCTCGGCGTAGGGGGCCTCCAACGCCTCGACGACACGGTCGGCCTCCGCGAGCTGGATGTTCGCGGCTTGCTCGCGGATCGTCTCGGCGGCGCGGCGCATCACGAGCGGTACCACCGGTGCGAGGTTCGCGGGGTCGGCGAGGTGGTTCCAGCGGTCCACGATGTGGCCGCGGGCGTGGGCCCAGGCGTCGAATGCCCCGTGGTAGGTGGCGTCGTCGAGGACGCGAGGGGTCTCCCACTCCTGCGGTGGTCGTGCGCGGTCGAGGCAGGCGAGCGTGTCGTCGACGATCACCGGCTCGTCGCCGGAGCCGGCCCAGCCCGATGATCCCGACGCCACGAATCGGAACTGCGGAGACGGGTGATCGGCGATCCGGGCGCAGAACACGTAACCCGCGGTCTCGCCCGCGGGGAGCGTCACGGCCATTCCCGATCCCGAGCCCCACGGCAGCGCCCGGATCCGCCGCGCGACCTCCGGGCTCTCGAGCGCCTGGCGCAGCTCCTGGCGGTACTCCTCGCCGGAGAGCGCGCCGCGCCGCACTCCGCCGTGCTCGAAGATCGACGCATCCTCGGCGCGGAGCCGTTCGATATCGTCGCGGGTCTCGGCGAACACCCGGTCCTCGGCCTGCGACCCGGGCAGCACCTCGCTGACGCCGACGGACCTGGCCGCCTGCGTGATCTTGCGGTGGAGCCGCTCCTCGAGGCCGAGGAGATCATCGAGGCGCCGGTCGGGGAACACGCAGCGGAGGAACACCTCGGTGTGCGGTGAGCCGATGCGGTCGATGCGGCCGTGGCGCTGCACGAGCCGCATCGGGTTCCACGGCAGGTCGTAGTTCACGATGTGGCGGGCCTGTTGGAGGTTCACGCCCTCGGCGAGCACGTCGGTGGTCACCACGATGTCGTAGCGGTCGTCGGGCTCGGGGGCGTCGGTGGTGCGGGGGGCGAAGCCCCACAGCACGTTGGCCTTGTCGCCGTCGGTCCCGGTGAGCGACGCGATGCGCCCGCGGTACGCGGCGAGCCGTGTGTCGCGCTCCACTGCGTCGAGCAGGTGCTCTTCGATCCACTCGACGGTGTCGGCGAAGTAGCTGAAGATCAGCACCTTGCGCTTGTCGCGTGTGTCGTCGGGCCCGATGCCCTCGGCCTCGGCCTGCGCGGTGATCGCTGCCAGCTCCTCCACGAGCGCGGCGAGGGTGGGATCGGCATCGCGGGTGATCGCCGCGGCCTCGGCGGCGAACCCGCGGAGCAGGTCGCGATCGTGTTCGACGTGCGCGCGGAGGAGGTCGACGTCGTAGCCCGCCGCGTCGTCGATCTCCTCGAACCGGCGCAGGAGGTACTCGTCGACTTCGTCGGGATCGTCGGAGTCGGTGGCCGCCCACTCCCGTAACGCGGCGCCGGTGGCGACATTCCCCTGGTCGAGCAAGCGAAGGAACGCGTCGTGGCTCTCGGCCATCGTCTCGCACGTGCGGCAGAACGCGTACGGCGACGACTCGAAGCGCTTGAGCAATCCCGAGCGCAGCAGCCCGGCGAGCTGCACCTCGTACGCGGCGACGCCCCCCTCGGGGTGATAGCGCGACGGCGTGTAGCGGGCGAGCGTGAGCCCGGTGGGGGCGACCGCCGGGTCGGGCACCGTCGCGTCGTCACGGTCGAGGGCGGCGGCGAACCGGTCGAAGAACCCGGGCAGCACCGCGTCCATGTCGTACTCGACCTTGCGCACCCGCGGGGTAGGGAAGGTGATGGGGACGTCGCGGCCGTCGATGCGCACCGTGTCGGCCGGGTAGAAGCGCTTCACGAACGGGCGGGTGCGGCGCACCGCCACCTCGTCGAGCACGTCGAAGAGGTACTCGGGGGAGAGGTCGTCGGGGTTCAGCGCCATCGCCCGCGCGAAGTGGTCGCGCAGCGACGGGATGCCCTTGTCGGCGAACACCGCGTCGTTGCGCAGGAACGTCGCCAGCATGTAGTAGAGGTCCCAGAGGCTGTTGTTCACCGGGGTGGCGGTGAGCAGCACCACGTCCTTGCGGTGCCGGCCGGCGAGGAGCCGGCGCAGGGCCTCGGCGCGCAGCGTCGACGGGTTGCGGAAGTTGTGGGCCTCGTCGATCACCACCAGCGCGTAGTCGTCGGGCCGCTGGTCGAGCTTGTGGCCCGGCGCCTCGGGGTTCAGCCGCCGGTCGGCGATCAGGTCGTCGAACGACCGGATCTCCACCGGGAGGTTGAAGTCCGACGCGAAGCGCCGCCACGGCCCGTCGCGCAGTGTGGCCGGTGCGATCACCAGCACTCGCTGGCGACGCTCGATCGCCGCCTCTTCGATGAGCTTCCCGGCGAGGAACGTCTTGCCGAGCCCCACCTCGTCGGCCACGAGCACGCCCCGGCGCGCTTCGAGGATGCGCCGAGCCCGCCACAGCCCGTCGCGCTGGAACGTCGTGAGGTGGATCTCGCCGCCGGTGGTGGCCTCGGCCTCGGCTTCGACCTCGGGGCCGTAGCGCTCGTAGAGCATGCGGAGGTACACGAGCTGCGGGGCGTGCTCCTCGAAGCGCGCGTCGTAGAGCGACGCGAGGTCGAAGGGGACCGCCTCGTCCCACAGCGCGTCGAACCACTCGCGCACCGACGTCACCACGTGCGGCTGGTACTGGCCGAGGTTGAGCTCGATGTTGGTGGCCAGCCCCGCGTACGTGAGGTTCGACGACCCGGCGATCACCCCCTCGTCGTGATCGGTGACCGTGACGAACGCCTTGCCGTGCAGGAAGCCGGTCTCGAGCCGGCGGACCTCCACCCGCCCGGAGCGCAGCCACTCCACCAGCCGGCGCGCACTCGCATCCGCCTCGACAGTGAAGCCGAGCAGGTCACGGGCCGTGGTGAGCGACCGGTCGTGCCCTTCGAGCGCGCGGCGCATCCGGGTGGCGTGCGCGCGGCGAGGTGACGCCGGATCGTCGAGGCGGCGCATCGCGTCGACCTCGGGCTCGGCGCCGAGGAGGAGCCGGACGCGGCGCGGATGGTCGAGCTCGTCGGCCAGGAGCCGGAAGCCACCCACGTTGAAGTAGGCGGTGGCGATCGCCAGCTCGTAGGGCTCGATGAGCGTGGTGCGCAGGTGCGCGAGGTGCGCGTTGAGCCCGAGGGCGACGGTCTCGGTGTCGCGGTTGGTGAGGAACTCGGGCCGTGCGGGCGGGACGCCGGTCATGCGAGATCCCGGAAGTGGGCGAGGACCCGTTCGCAGTGCTCGGAGTAGTCGGCTCCCTCGTGGAAGGTGTCGTAGATGACCCGCAGGTCCGACTCGTCGAGCCCGTAGAGCTGCGCGACCGCGGCATCGAGCTCCGCGAGGAGATCGGGCCGCTCGTCGTCGGTGACCGTCCCGACCGGCACACCGACCGCTTCGGCCCACTCGGCGTACCGTTCGTCGACCGCCGCGAGCCGACCGGCGATCTGCTCGGCGCGAAGGCGCGTCGGATGATCGGGGGGGCACGCGGGGACGGGGAACGCGTTGAACAAGTGGAAGTTGAGGGAGAGCTCGACGACGCGGCGCGCGTACCAGTCGAGCGGCATCGAGCAGAGCACGCCGAGCAGGAACGCCTCGTCGCACTCATCGCCCCTTGGCCAAAGGAGAAATGGCGCCTTGTTGGTGAGCACGACGCTACCCGGGACGAGGCACGCGATCACGGTGCGTGTGTTCGTGCGGTTCGTGACGTCGCGGAACGCGATTCGCGGAAACCAGCACGGCAACGTGTCGGGGTCGCGCGCCCACTCGGCGTCGAACTCGGAGAACGGCGAGCCTGCATTGCGTTGCGACCGCTCTCTGCGCTGTTGTAGCTCGCGGGTTACGACGCGCGGGTTAGCCCACCCAAAGTAGGTGCCTGTGTCCGTGTTCCAGAGGGAAAACGAGGCGCCCTTGTAGACCGGCCATGCGTCATCGGGCGCCCGCTGCTTGTCGAAGATGAAGTGGGGCTTGTCTTTGGTCGCGTGGAACTCGGTTGCGGGGCGCGTTCGCCATGCTCGATCAGGATCGTCGAGCCGCGGCGCGGCGCGCAGCTTCTGGAACACCGCGACCGACTCGGGTGTGGGCAGCAGCGGGAAGGACGCCGCCTCCGACCAGGACCGGAAGTCGTCAACCGGGAACCGGGCCGGCTCGGCAAGTTGCCCAGCACGAAAGCGCGCCAGGCTCGAGAATGGTCCCCGGAGCGCGACCTGGCCCGCGAACGACCGCCCCTGCCGAAGGGTCACGAGGGCGATCGTGTACCGGTGCTCGGCATCGTCGAACACCCACCCCCCGGTGTTGAGAAGCGCCGTGGTGTCGGCGAACGCGCCCTCGCTCAAGACCGCCTCGCGCCAGGGCGCCGAACCCTTGGCCGAGAGCGCGGAGCGTGGGAGGACCACGCCGATCGCGCCTCCGTCGCGGCACGTCTGCCAGAAGCGCCACGCGAACGCCTTGTAGAGGTCAGGGTCCCCCGTCCCCATTCCGGGATACGGGCCGCGCACGAGCAGGAGCCGCATTCGTTCGGCCTCGGCGAGCGCGACCTCGTACTCCTCCACGAGATCGGGGCGGTTGCGGCGCAGTCCGCGAACCTCGCGCTTCTGGTCGGCCTGCGTGAGGCTCTTGAGCCCCGGGAACCGTGCCGCCCAGAAGCCGAGCTCCTCGACGGTGGCTTCTTCCCACGGGGGGTTGCCGAGGACGCAGTCGAAGCCGGGGCGGTCGCGCAGGAACACCTCGGGGAACGCGGCCGGGAAGTGCAGCGCGCGCACGTCGGCCGCGAGGTCGTGCGCGCCGACGCGTGCCGCCTCGTTGACCACCGTCTCCTCTTCGATGTTCTCGGGGAGTGCGGTTTCACCCAGCCGGTGCGCGACGAGCAGGTCGAACAGCGCGGTTGCCGGAGCCACTCGCGCGAGTGCCTCGCGGTGCGCGTCGCGCGCGGCCTTCACGTCGGTCGGCGTGGCGTCGGTGATGGTCGCGAGGCGCCGCAGCGCGTTCGACGCCCGGTCGAGGAACCCGACGATCAGGTTCTGGAGGATCGTTGGTGCGTCGGAGCCGCGAGTAAGCGCGGCGATCACCTCGTCGACCGTGCCCACGCCGGTGAGACTGTCGCCCACCACGAGGTTGTGGTCGAGGAACGACAGCGGCAGGCCCGGTACGAACGTGTGGATCCAGATCGCGAGGCGCGCCAGCTCCACCGCGATCCGGTTCACGTCGACCCCGTAGATGCAACGGCGACCGACCTGGCGGCGCAAGAGCGCGGTGGTCTCGATCTCCACGCCTTCGGCCAGCTCGCCGAGCGCGTCGAGCGCGGCGGTGCGCAGCCGCTCGAGCTCGGCGCTCACCGCGGGAATGGGATGCAGCGCGAGGAACGCCGAGAGCCGCGCCTCGATGCGGTCGACCGCCGCCACCAGG
>BTUT01000179.1:0-6276 GCA_045862935.1 Acidimicrobiia bacterium | reverse complement strand
AGCCATCCCAAGAGCCGCTCGTCTGCTCGCTCGACTGATTGCCACAAGTGGGAGCGGCGTCGGTAGACATTCCAGTTCCCTATCAACACGAAGAGAGCGATGGCCAAAGCCACGACTACTAGTTGTGCTTCCGTGGCATCGAGCGACGCAACGGCGAGCCCTGCGGTGCCCGCCCACACGAGAGCGGACATCTCTGAAAGGCACAGATTACCGAACGTATCGTCGGGCGATCCCTCTATTCGTGCTGAAAGATACCTCGCGACAACGAAGTTGTTGACGCACCAGAAAACGCCTACGGATAGGCTACATATCAGGACGCGGTTCGATGACATCCAACCTGGGCTCACGGCCACAACCAGGCTCGCAGCCAGAGTAGACAGGCCCATGCCGGCCGCGTTCACGGTGACCTTGGCGATGTCGGAGTGCCGGATATGCGGAAGATAGATCCCCCCGATAGATCCGACGATTAGGGGGCCAGCTAAAGGGGAAGTATCGACAAAGATAAATACCGATGAGGCAAAAATGACGATGCTGCCACTCATCGATGTCTCGTCGCCGAAGAGGACGGAGCGGTGTTCGGCGAGCACGACGAGCGTTCCGAGTGCGAGGAGGGGTGCGAGGGGGGGGAGGGGCGTGAAGAGCAGCGCCAGGACAACGGCAGCGAGCCAGATGGCACCGAGCGCGGCGACGAACCCCTTGAACCGCTTGTTCCGCTGCGCGAGATGGCGCGCAGCCTCGGCGTCGATGGGGACGACGTTGTCAGTCGCCACTGGTCGGGTCCGGGTCGGGCGTGGGGAAGACGTCCGGGTTGGGCTCGAGGCCGAGCACCTCCAGGAGATTGGAATAGCACGCGCGGCAGTCGTCGCACCCCGTGAGGTGGAGGGTGACCTTGGCGTCGACTTTGCGGGGCAACCCTCGGCGCGCGTAGCGCGCCAGGCGCACCCGTGTGATGTGGCACACCCGCGCGGGTGTTTCCACCGAGTCGACCGTGAAGCAAGCGCTCCGGAGCCGTTCCCGCGCGCGGTGTACGCGTTGGCGGGCGGTGGGTTCCGTCACGCCGAGATGTCGGCCGATGGTCGCGTAGTCGAGGTGCTCGACGTAGCGGAGCCGAATCAGCTCGGCGTTCGCCTTGGAGAGTGTGCGCAGCGCGAGTTGCAACGTGTTGGCGTCGATGGCGGACATCGCGGGCTCCTCGGGAGCCGGATCCGCGATCCGCTCGAACATCGACTGGTCGTGCGCCGGCTGGATGCGCCGACCAGACCGCAGCTGGTTCTTCCAGAGGTTGCGGACTGCCGTCATCAGGTACGGCTTGACCATCGAGGGGTCGGAGATCGCGTGTGCCCGAGCGAGCACGTTCATCACCGCGGTCTGCGCCAGATCCTCGGCTTCCGTCTGGCTGCGGACGAGCTGGCGGGCAACGCGAACCGCGTCCGGACGGAAGCTGGCGATCAGTGCGTGCATGTCCTCGTGCGGTCGGCTCGCCCCGCTCGGTATAGGAAGTCCCACGTCGCCCCCACGACCCGCAGACAGTCTCACCCGCAACCCGAGGCGTCGGTCAAGACGCACCCGGTCGTCACACCCCGGCGAGTGGCCCCTGGCAGAGAAGCAGGGGCCCCGACACCGGGTCGAGGTCGCCGTGACGCGTACGCGCGGTGGCGGCACCGCTGATCAGCCGCTCGGGAGCCGGCCGCGGTGGCGACCGGGCGGTCAGTAGTTCGCGGGAAGGATGCGCTCGAAGAGGAAGTAGAAGGTGAACAGCGCGACCGCGAAGGGGATCGCGCCGATGAGCCACGTTGTCCACCGAGGGTGGCGGTGGAAGAGGAGCCACCAGAGTCCTCCGATGAGGGCCGTGACCAGGCCGGCGAGGATCGTGGGCGTGTTGGAGCTCGAGTCGCCCGAGAGCGCGGTCTTCACCACCACCTCCGGGGCGTCGACGGGATCGACCGACGGGGGGAGGGGCTGGGCGCCGGGCGGGAGGACGAGGTCGGCCTTGACGACGAGGCGCTGGGCCGCCGAGTACTTGGGATGACAGGTGGTGAGGGTGAGCGTGGCGGCTCGGGCGGGATCCGGGTCCAGCACGTCGAGCGCGCTGGGAGAGACCACGAACTTCTCGTACACCGAGTACTCGAAGGAGCCCTGGAGCGTGGTGACCCGGATCCGGTCGCCAGGTTCCAGCCCGTCGAGCTCACCGAACGGGGCCCCGTAGGTGGTGCGGTGGCCGGCGATCGACGCGTTCCCGCTCTGGCCGGGGAGCGGTGTGGCCGGATAGTGACCTGGCCCCGCCCGGAGGTCGCTCTCGTCGACGCCCTGCACGACGTAGGCGTCGATGCCGACCTTCGGGACCACGAGGTGCGCGATGGCGTCGCCGTCGGGCACGCTGGGTGGCGGGGGCGGAACCGTGGTCGTGGTGGTCGTGGTGGCGACCTCGGGTGGGACGGGTGCCGTCGTCACCGTCGTGCTCGGGAGGCTCGAGGTCCGTAGGGCGTCCTCGAACTGGGACTGGAGGCGGTTCTGGGCCCGCGCCGTGTAGATCCCGGTTCCCCACAGCTGGTACGCCACGAACAGCAGGATGAGGATCCCGACGGTGATGAGGGCCTTCCCGATGCCCCTGATGACCTGACGCACCGGGAGATCCTAGGGACCGGCCCTCGGCGTGCTGGTTCGCCCCTCGCGCCGATGCCTTCGTACACTCGTCGGGCCCGCCCGCTCCGGAGGCGCAGTGCCCTTCGTCGTCCGTCTCCGCTCCGCCGTCTGCCTCCTCGGCCGATTTCCGGCCCTCGCGGGCGTCGATCTCGACGTTGCGGCGGGCGAGTCGGTCCTGCTCTCGGGCGGGAACGGTGCGGGGAAGACCACGCTGCTGCGACTGCTCGCCGGGCTCGTCCCGCTCCACCAGGGGGAGGGGGAGGTGCTCGGGACCGATCTCAGCCGGGATCGACGGAGCCACCGCCTCCGACTCGGCTTCGTCGGGCAGGAGACCTTCGCATACGACGACCTGACGGTGCGCGAGAACCTCCGGTTCTTCACGCGCGCGGCCGGTGTGGACGTGGCGGTCGTGGACGACGTCCTCGAAGCGCTGGAGCTCGGCCCCCTCGCCGACGTGGTCCACGGACGGCTGTCAACGGGGCAGCGTCGACGTCTCGCCCTCGCGATCGCCCTTGCGCGGCGTGCAGGGCTGCTCCTCCTCGACGAGCCGCACGCCGGCCTCGACGCGCCGGGGCGCGCCTTCCTCGACGGGGTGCTCGCGCGTGCCGCATCGGACGGCACGACCGTGGTGATCGCCTCGCACGAGCTGGAGCTGGTGCGCCCGTCGGTGAATCGTGAGGTGGTGCTGACCAACGGGCAAGCCCACGGCGCGCTCGATGGGAGCACCGCGGTCGGCGCCCGCGACCGGACGCTGGAGCGGGCCTGATGGGCCTCGCGCGCGAGGCGGCGATGGTCGCGGCGAAGGACCTGCGCATCGAGCGTCGGGCTCGCGTGGTGAGCCAGCAGGTCCTGCCGTTCGGGCTGATCGTGCTGCTGCTGTTCGCGTTCGCGCTCGACCCCGATCGGGGTGTCCTGCAGCGGGTCGCACCGGGTCTGTTCTGGGTGACCGTGCTGCTCGCCGCGCTCCTCGCGGTGTCCCGGTCCTTCTCGATCGAGGCCGAGCACGGTGGACGGGACGGCTTGCGCCTCTCCGGCCTCGACGGCTCGTCGATCTTCCTCGGGAAGGCCGCAGCCCTGGCGTTGGAGCTGTTGGTGTTCGAGGCGCTGCTCCTCGCGGGGGTGGTCGTGCTCTTCGACGTGAAGCCGTCCTCGCTGCCTACGCTCGCGCTCGCGACGGTGGCCGCGACGGTGGGTCTCGCGGCCACCGGTACCCTCTACGGCGTCCTCGCCGCGGGGATCCGGGCGCGTGAGACGCTGGTGCCGGTGCTGTTGCTGCCCGTCGTGGCGCCGGTGCTCCTGGGAGCGACGCGGGCCTGGGAGGCGTCGATCGACGGTGTCCCGGGTGACGCGTGGCCGTGGGTCGCGCTGCTCGGGGTCTTCGCGGTGCTGTTCGTCGGGATCGGGATGCTGGCCTTCGGCCCGCTGTTGGAGGAGTCGTGAGCGAGCGTCTGCTGGCACCGGTGGCGCGCCGGGTGGTGGGCATCACGGCGCTCGTGGCGCTGGGAGCGCTGGTGGTCGTGGGACTGGCCGTGGCCCCGCCCGACGAAGTGCAGGGCGACGCCCAGCGCCTCATGTACCTGCATGTCCCGGCCGCGTGGCTGGCGTACCTCGCGTTCGGCGTCACCGCACTCGGATCCGGGCTGTACCTGTGGCCTCGGACCCGCTCGTTCGTCTGGGACCGGGTCGCCGGTGCGTCCGCCGAGCTGGGCGTGGTCTTCACCGGCCTCACCCTGCTGCTCGGGTCGCTCTGGGGCCGGCCGGTCTGGGGCGTGTGGTGGGCATGGGACGCGCGGCTGGTCACCACGGCGGTCCTCTTCTTCTTGTACATCGGCTACCTCGCGCTGCGCCGGATCCCGGCCGCAGCCGACGTCCGAGCGAAGCGTTGCGCGATCGCCGCATTGATCGCGTTCGTCGACGTGCCGATCGTCCACTTCTCGGTGACGTGGTGGCGCACACTCCACCAAGAGGCCACGGTGTTCAACCCCGAGCTCGACGCGCAGATCGAGGGTGCCATGGCCGTCGCGCTCTGGATCGGCGTGCTCGCGTTCACGTTGCTGTACGTGTACCTGCTCGACGTCCGATACCGGCTCGAAGTGCTCGAGGAGGGTCGGGACGAGCGTGAGCTCGAAGCCGCGATCGCGGCTCGCGTCGGCGGTGGCACGGAACCCCGTGACGCGGTGGAGCGGGTTGGAGTCGGAACGTGAGTGACGCGGGCTACGTCGTGGCAGGGTGGGTGATCACCACGCTCGTGCTCGTCGCGTACTGGCTCTCGATCGTGTTCCGAACGAAGCGCGCGGAGCGGTCCGAGCAGTGAGCACCGCGGTCCAGACGCGACGACGGCGCGCGGTGATCGCGCTCGCGCTGTGTGGCGTCGCGATCGCGGCGATCGTCGTCCTGACTGTCGTGCTGTCGAAGAACGTCGTGTACTTCCGTACGGTGTCCGAGGCCGTGGCGAGCCGGGACACCGACGGTGGCCGGCGCTTCCGAATGGCGGGTGAGGTCGTGCCCGGCACTGTGAGCGAGACCGCGACCGGGGTGCGCTTCGAGATCACCGACGGCAAGAAGACGGCCCTGGTGGTGCACCGCGGTGACCCGCCGAGCCTGTTCGAGGACGGCGCACCGGTCGTCTGCGAGGGTCGCTGGGGATCCCAGGCGGTGTTCGAGAGCGACCGGATCATGATCCGTCACGGCAACGAGTACCAGCCGCCGCACGTCGACTCCCGGAACGCGACCGGGGCTCGTCCCGGGCGCGCGGCTGGGGCGGCGTGAAGGCCTCACTCGGCGTCCTCGCGCTCGCGCTCGGCGCCGCCAGCGCGTTCCTCGGCATCGCGGTGCTCGGTGCGGGCCTGTTGCGTCAGGACGCTCGACTGCTGAGGCTCGGCCGTCGCTACGCGTTCGTGATCCTGTTCGCCGCTGCGCTCGCGGTGGTCGCGATGGAGTGGGCGCTCATCAGCCACGACTTCTCCCTGCGCTACGTCGCCGAGAACAACGCCCGGGCCACGCCGCTGCTGTTCACCGTCACCGGTCTGTGGGCGGCGCTCGAGGGCTCGATCCTGCTGTGGGGGCTGGTACTCGGTGGCTACCTGGCCTTCATGGCGTGGCGCTTCCGCGACCGCGCCACCGATCCGCTGATGGCGTGGGCGCTGATCGTGGGCTTCGTCGTCGCGTTGTTCTTCTTCCTGCTCATGCTCGGGCCGGCGAACCCCTTCGAGACCCTGGCGGTCGCACCGAGCGACGGACAGGGGCCCAACCCGCTCCTCCAGAACCATCCGCTCATGGCGTTCCACCCGCCGATGCTCTACCTCGGGTACGTGGGCATGACGGTGCCGTTCGCGTTCGCGATCGCGGCGCTCGTCGCCGGACGCGTGGGGGAGGGCTGGCTGGGAGAGACCCGCCGCACCACGTTGGTCGCGTGGGGCTTCCTGTCCGTGGGCATCGTCCTCGGCGCGTGGTGGAGCTACGAGGTCCTGGGATGGGGCGGGTTCTGGGCTTGGGATCCGGTCGAGAACGCGTCGCTCTTGCCGTGGCTCACCGCCACGGCGTTCATCCACTCCGTGATCGTGCAGGAGCGGCGGGGGATGCTCCGCGTGTGGAACCTCTCGCTCGTCGTCGCGACCTTCTGCCTCACGATCC
>BTUT01000178.1:0-6322 GCA_045862935.1 Acidimicrobiia bacterium | reverse complement strand
TGGCAGATCAAGGAGTTCGTGCCCAAGCTCGAGAAGTCGAGGATCGAGGCGGTGCGCAACATCCGCAACGAGGGCGCCGAGGTCGACCCGGTCGAGGCCGCGAACATCAAGGCGGCGGTCGACGAGGGCCTCGTCACCAAGAAGGACAACGCCGTCGAGACCTTCACCCCCGAGGACAACGAGTTCGCGCTCTTCGACGACGTCACCCAGTTCCTCGCGGTGGACACCTGGGTGACCGGGGGCAGCAACCCGAGCTGGCTCGACTTCGAGTTCACCCACACGCCGAAGTTCGCGGTGGTCGAGATCTGTGGCGACCTCGACGACGAGCCGGTCTTCGGCCTGCCGCCCAACCCGCCCGAGTGCGCGCCGGCGGGCACCCCCGAAGCCGAGAACAACGGCTTCGTGGTGCTGGAGTTCAACCTCGGCGACGTGCGGCTCCCGCCGGTGATCGCCTGGCTGAGCTCGATCATCCTGTTCGCCCTCAGCCTCGTGCTGTTCGGCTGGTACGAGAAGGACCGCCGCGCCGAGTTGGACGCGGCCGCCGACAAGCCCGCGAAGACGCCGGCCCGCACCCGCGAGCCGGTCAACGCCTGAGCCCGATCGCCCGACCCAGGGGAGCCTTCGATGTCAGTGTTGGCACAGCAGATCGTCGACGCGAGCGGCGAGAACGGCGGCGGGGGGCTCGCGTTCGTGCTGCTCGTGCTGACCGTCGTGATCATCTGGGGTTCGCTGCTCTTCATGGACCGCATCCGCAAGCGGGCCGAGCGGCGCGACCAGGGCTGAGCCGCGCGTCGAGCGGGGCGATCGTGAGCGGACGCGCCCCGTGAGCACCCCGCACGACGAGGTCGTCCGTCGATCGTTCGAGCAGCAGGTCGGGATCTTCAGCCGGCCGGACTCACCGTTCGCGGTGCGCGCGGAGACGACGCGGTCGTGGCTCGAGCCGCTCGACGCCGGGATGCTGGTCCTCGACGTCGCCTGCGGCGCCGGGCACGCCGCGGAGGTGGCCGCCCCCCACGTGCGCCAGGTCGTGGGCGTCGATCTCACGCCGGCACTGCTGGAGCTCGGCGCCGAACGTCTGCGCTCGGCCGGCGTGGACAACGTGCTCCTCCAGCACGGGAGCGCCGAGTCGTTGCCCTTCGTCGACGGCTCGTTCGACCTGGTGTTCTGCCGCACGGCGCTGCACCACATGGCCGATCCCGGGCGGGCCGTCGGGGAGATGGCCCGGGTGTGCCGACCTGGGGGCCGCGTCGTGGTCGAGGACATGACCGCCCCGGGACCGGAGGTCCGCGACCGCTTCGACGCGCTGCACCGGGCACTCGACCCGTCGCACGCTCGGGCTCTCCTCGACGAGGAGCTGGCCGACCTGCTGCGGGTCCGCGTCGGCCCGCTCGCTCACGGGCAGCACTCGTTCAGCACCTACACCTTCGGCCCCGGCGTGCCGGACCCGGTCATGGACGCGCTCCGCCGCGAGCTCGACGGCGGTGAATCGACCGGGTTCCGGCCCGTGGCCGACGGCGAGGCGATCAGCGTGACCTTCACGAACACGGTCGCGCACGCGACACGTGGGTGACCCGGCGCCGGCGCATCGCCGGGGCTGACCCGGCGATCGGTTGGTCGGAGCGCGTCAGCCGGCGATGACGCGAGCCGCGTCGGCCGCGGCCGCGATCGTGCGGTCGACGTCGGCATCGGTGTGCGCCAGGCTCGGGAACATCACCTCGAACGCGCTGGGCGCGAGGTAGACGCCCCGATCGAGCATCGCGTGGAAGAACCGCGCGTAGCGCGCCGCGTCGCTGGACCGGGCGCCGTCGTAGTCGCCCACCGGCTCGGGCGCGAAGAAGATCCCGGCGAGCGTGAAGACCCGCGGCGTCACGGCCGCGAGCCCCGCGTCGGTCAGTGCCGCGCCCAGGCCGGTCACGAGGCGCTCGGCGAGCGCCTCGAGGTCGCGGTACGCGCGGTCGTCGAGCTCGCCCAGCACGGCCAGCCCCGCCGCGGTGGCGAGGGGGTTCCCCGAGAGCGTGCCGGCCTGGTACACGGGACCGAGCGGCGCGAGCTCGTCCATCAGCGCGGCCGGACCACCCACTGCCGCGAGCGGGAGCCCGCCACCGAGCACCTTGCCGAGGATCGAGAGGTCCGGGCTGACGCCGAGCCGCCCCGCTGCGCCGGCCGGACCGACCCGGAAGCCCGTGATGACCTCGTCGAACACGAGCAGCGCGCCCGAGGCATCGCACCGCTCGCGCAGCAGCTCGAGGAAGCCCGGCGCGGGGGGCACCAGGCCCATGTTCGCGGCCACCGGCTCCACGAGCACCGCGGCCAGCCCGGCCCCGAACCGGTCGAACGCGGCGCGCACCCCGTCGAGGTCGTTGAACCCGACCACGACGGTGTCGGCGGCCGCGCCGCGGGTGACGCCTGCCGATCCGGGGATCCCGAGCGTTGCGACTCCACTGCCGGCTTCGACGAGGAGCGCGTCGGAGTGCCCGTGGTAGCAGCCCGCGAACTTCAGGATCCCGGCCCGACCGGTGGCTCCTCGGGCCAGGCGCACCGCGGTCATCGCCGCCTCGGTGCCCGACGACACCAGGCGGACCTTGTCCACCGTCCCCATCCGCGCGGCGACGACCTCGGCCAGCTCGACCTCACGCGCGGTGGGTGCCCCGAAGGACGCTCCGTCGCGCACCGCGCGCTCGACGGCCTCGACCACCACCGGATGGGCGTGACCGAGGATCGAGGCTCCCCACGACTGCACGTAGTCGAGGACGCGGCGACCCTGCGTGTCGACGAGGTACGCACCCTCACCGCGCGCGACGAAGAACGGGTCGCCTCCCACCGCACCCCACGCGCGCACCGGCGAGCTCACCCCGCCCGGGATCCGGGCGAGCGCGCGCCCGAGGAGATCGTCTGGCGCGCCGGGCGTGCTCACGAGGCCGCGAGCTGCTCCGCGAGCGCCCGGGCGAAGTAGGTGAGCACGAAGTCGGCCCCGGCCCGCTTGATCGCGGTGACGTGCTCGCGAGCCACCGCGTCGCCGTCGATCCAGCCGAGCTGCGCGGCCGCGTGCACCATCGCGTACTCACCGCTCACGTGGAAGGCGCCGAGGGGCACGTCCACGGCGGTGCGGACCGAGGCGAGCACGTCGAGGTACGACAGGGCCGGCTTCACCATCACCATGTCGGCACCCTCCGCGAGGTCGAGCCCGACCTCCTCGAGCGCTTCACGCGCGTTCGGCGGGTCCATCTGGTAGGCGCGCCGGTCGCCGAAGGTCGGCGCGCACTCGGCCGCGTCGCGGAACGGCGCGTAGAGCGCGGACGCGTACTTCGCCGAGTAGGCCAGGATCCCCACGTCGCCGTGCACGGCGTGATCGAGCGCGTCGCGGATCGCCGCGACCTGTCCGTCCATCATCCCCGAGGGGGCGACGACGTCGGCCCCGGCTTCGGCCTGCGCGACGGCGATGGCCGCGTACCGCTCGAGGGTGGCGTCGTTGTCGACCCGTCCCCCACCGTCGACGATGCCACAGTGGCCGTGGTCGGTGTACTCGTCGAGGCACGTGTCGGCCATCAGCACGACGCGCTCGCCGAGGTCGTCACGCAGGTTCCGCAGGGCGACCTGCACGACCCCGTCGGGCGCGTCGGCCGCCGACCCCCGCGCGTCCTTGTGGGCGGGCACCCCGAACACGATGACCGCGGGGATCCCGAGATCGGCGAGCGCCCGGACCTCCGCGCGCAGGCTCGCCTGCGTGTGCTGCACGACGCCGGGCATCGAGGGCACGGCTTCCGGTGCGTCGATGCCCTCCTTCACGAAGAGCGGGGCGACGAGGTCGTCGACCGCGACTCGGGTCTCGGCGACGAGCCGGCGCAGCGCGGCGGTGCGACGCAGACGCCGCGGACGCTGCTCGGGGAACGGCACGGCACAACTCTACGGTCGGGGATCGAGTGGGGCGGCGGTCACCCCGGCGAGCCGGGCGAGCAGCTCGCACACGACACCGTCGATGGTGTGCTCGGTCGCCTCGGCATCCACCGGGAGGCCGAGATCGCGCGCGGTCCGCGAGGTCACCGGACCGATGGTGATCAGCACCGGCCGCGGCTCCCCGAGCGACCCGACGAGGTCGACGAATCTGCGCACGGTGGACGACGACGTGAAGGTGACGGCCGAGATCTCGCCCCGCCGCACGCGCTCGATCACCGCCGGATCGGGTGCGCCGACGACCGTGCGGTACACGACGAGGACGTCGACGCCGTAGCCCCGCGCGGCGAGCCCGTCGGTGAGCACGGCGCGGGCCTGCTCGGCTCGGGCGACGAGCACGCGGGCGTCGGACCCCGGCGCCGCCGGGAAGGTCTCGACGAGGGCCTCGGCCACGAACCGCTTCGGGACGAGGTCGGCGTGGATGCCCCGGGCGTCGAGGGCGGCGGCGGTGCCGGGCCCGATCGCGGCGACCTGCACCCCGGCGAGCGCGCGCGCGTCGAGACCCGCCGGGTGCAAGCCGCGCTCGAAGAAGCCCGTAACCCCGTTCACCGACGTGAACACCAACCACGCGTACTCCCCGAGCGCGGGAAGGTCGAAGGCGACCGGCTCGACGGCGATCGCGGGGAGCTCCACCACGGACGCGCCGAGTGATTCGAGGCGCGCGCGGAGCTCGCCCGCCTGCTCACGCGCCCGGGTCACCACCACCGAGTGCCCGAAGAGCGGCCTGCGCTCGAACCAGCCGGGGTCGAGCGCAGCCACGTCGCCGACCACCACCACGGACGGCGCCTGCACGCCGGCGTCGCCGATGGTCGCGAGCGTGGCCCGGATCGTGCGCTGCTCGGGGCGCGAGCCGTCGCGCACGGCGGCGACCGGCGTGGCGGGCGACCGCCCTCCGGCCACGAGCCGATCGGCGATGGTGCCGATGCGGGCCGCGCCCATGAGGATCACGAGCGTGCCTCCCGCTCGGGCGAGCGCCTCCCAGTCGACGTCGGTGCGGCCCTTCGCCGGGTCCTCGTTGCCCGTCACCACGGTGAAGTGGGTGGACACCCCCCGGTGGGTCACCGGGATCCCCGCGTACGCGGGCGCGGCGATCGCGCTCGTGATCCCCGGCACGACTTCGAACGGCACCCCCGCCGCAGCAAGGGCTTCGGCCTCCTCGCCGCCGCGTCCGAACACGAACGGATCACCGCCCTTGAGCCGCACGACCGCCTGGCCCCGGCGGCCCCGCTCGACGAGCAGCGCGTTGATCTCGTCCTGGGTGCGGTCGACGCGACCGGGCGCCTTGCCCGCGGCGATCAGCTCGGCACCGGGCTTCACGAGGCCGAGCAGGTCGATCGTCCCCAATCGGTCGTGAACCACGACGTCAGCGCGCGCGAGCAGCTCCGCCCCTCGGCGCGTGAGGAGCCCGGGATCCCCGGGGCCCGCTCCGACCAGCGCCACCGTCATGGCTGCTCTTCGAGCAGGACGCGGCCGCCGTGGGCGTCGAGCAGCGCCCGCGCCGCGTCGCGACCCACGCGCTCGGGGTCGTCGCCGGCGGCGCGACTCCGCAGCACCATGTGCCCGTCGAGCGATGCGAGGAGCACCTCGGCCTCGATCCGCTGACCCACCACGCGGGCCAGCGCGCCGCAGGGCCGGTTGCAGCCCCCACCGATCTCCGCGAGGAACGCGCGCTCCGTGCGGACCGCGCGGTGAGCGTCGGGGTCGTCGATCGCTCCGAGCGCGGCGCGTGCCTCCGCGTCGTCGGTGCGGCACTCCACCGCGATGGCACCTTGGCCCACCTGGGGCAACATCACGTCGGGCTCGAGGCGCTGCGCGATCCGCGCGGCGAGCCCGAGCCGGTCGAGCGCGACCGCCGCCACCACCACCGCGTCGAACGTCGCCGCCCGCTCCAGCCGGGTGCCGATGTTCCCGCGCAGCTCCCCGAAGGTGAGGTCGCTCCGGACGTGGGCGAGCTGCGCCCGCCGGCGCACGGCGCCGGTGCCCACCCGGGCACCCGCGGGGAGCGCATCGAGCGTCGCCCCCACCAGCGCGTCGCGGGGATCACCGCGCTCGGGGACCGCCGCCAGCACGAGGCCGGGCGGGGT
Source organism: Acidimicrobiia bacterium (assembly GCA_045862935.1). Classification (GTDB taxonomy): domain Bacteria; phylum Actinomycetota; class Acidimicrobiia; order IMCC26256; family PALSA-555; genus CAIUKV01. Next base: position 287 of record BTUT01000178.1, on the reverse strand, counting down.
CGTCGCGGGCAGGTCCTTCGCGGAGTGCACCGCGAGGTCGGCCGTCCCCGCGAGGACCGCGTCCTGCACCTCCTTCACGAACGCACCGCTCCCGCCGAGGGCCCGGATCGGGACGTCCGCGCGGCGGTCTCCGGTCGTGGTGACCACGACCACCTCCGCGTCGACACCCAGCCGCTCGACGACCGTCCGGGCCTGTGCGAGCGCGAGCTCGCTGCCGCGGGTCGCCACCCGCAGGCGGGTGGGCCTCACGGAGCGGTGTCCCCGGGCGCCAGCGCGAAGAGATCGCC
>BTUT01000177.1:0-6422 GCA_045862935.1 Acidimicrobiia bacterium | reverse complement strand
TCGGCGGCGTACCTCCGGCCGCTCACGGCCCCGGGCCTACCCGGGCCAGCGATTCGTGATCGGCAGCCGGCGGTCCTTGCCGAACGCCTTGGGCGACACCCGGACGCCCGGGGCGGCCTGGCGCCGCTTGTACTCGTTGAGGTCGACGAGCCGAGCCACCCGCCGCACCACCTGCGGGTCGTGCCCCGCAGCGATGAGATCCGCGATCGACTGGTCGAGCTCGACGTAGCCCTCGATGACCGGATCGAGGATGGCGTAGTCGGGCAGGGAGTCGCGGTCGAGCTGGTTGGGGCGCAGCTCCGCACTCGGCGGCTTCGTGAGCGCCGACTCGGGGACGAGCGGGAACCCGGCCCGTTCGTTGCGGTCACGGCACAGTTCGTACACGAGGGTCTTGGGCACGTCCTTGATCACCGCGTAGCCGCCGGCCATGTCGCCGTAGAGCGTGGAGTACCCCGTGGCGGTCTCGCTCTTGTTCGCCGTGGTGAGCACCATCCACCCGAACTTGTTCGAGATCGTCATCAGGATCGTGCCGCGGATCCGGGCCTGCAGGTTCTCCTCGGCGATCCCCGACTCGGTCCCCGCGAACGGGTCGGCGAGCATGTCGAGGAACGCGGCGTGCGCCGGCTCGATCGGGATCGTGAGCGTGCGGATGCCGAGGTTCTCGGCGAGCACGTCGGCGTCGGTGACGCTCCCGGCGCTGGAGAACCGCGACGGCATGAGCACGCCCACTACGTGGTCCGGCCCCAGGGCGTCGACCGCGACGGCGGCCACGAGCGACGAGTCGATGCCGCCGGACAGGCCGATCAACACGTCGGCGAACCCGTTCTTCGTGACGTAGTCACGGGTGCCGAGCACCAGGGCCTCGTACACCTCACGCACGGGGTCGAGGAGCGGCGCGAGACGCGGAGGGAGACGCGGCGGCTGCGGCTCGTCCGTCGGTCGAGGCCCGCTGACGTGCACCTCCGGGAGCGCGGGTGGGGGCACGCCACCGCTGGGCTCGAGCGCGCGACCGCGGGAGGCGGGGCTCGTGTCGATGTCGACGTCGACGACCAGCAGGTCCTCGGCGAATTGCTGGGCGCGGGCCACGACCGCACCGGACGCGCCGACGAGCATCGACGCGCCGTCGAAAACGAGCTCGTCCTGGCCGCCCACGAGGTTCACGTACAGGATCGGGACCGACGCGTCGGCTGCACGCGCGGCGAGCATCGCCTCGCGTTCGCGGAGCCGGCCCGCGTAGTACGGCGACGCGTTGACGTTCACGACCAGGTCGGCGCCGGCTCGGGCCTGCGTGAGCACCGGACCCGACGCGCTCCACGCGTCCTCGCACACCGTGACCGCCACGCGCACCCCGCCGATCACGAACAGCGGACCGTCGTCGGGCCAGGGCTCGAAGTACCGCTCCTCGTCGAACACCGCGTAGTTGGGGAGGAGGTGCTTGCGGTACACGCCCAGCACCTGCCCGTGCGCCAGCACCGCAGCCGCGTTGTAGAGGCTGCCGTCGGCCTCCGGGAACCCGACGACGGCCGCCGCGACGCCCGTGCGCGCCGCCACCTTGTCGAGGCGATCGCGGGCCTGGGCGATGAACGCCGGACGCAGCAGGAGATCCTCGGGCGGGTAGCCGGTGAGGGCGAGCTCGGGGAACGCCACGAGGTCGCAGCCGGCGTCCACCGCCTGCTCGTAGGCCTCGACCACGCGCGTGGCGTTGCCGTCGAGGTCGCCCACCACGAGATCGAGCTGGGCGGCGGCCACCCGCAGGTGCGTCACCTCGCCCAGGATACGGCGGGCCGTCGCCGCGTCGCCGGGTGGGTTCGAGCGCGCCGGCCGCGCGCGGTTCGCGAGACTGCCGAGCGTGGACGCCCAATCGATCCTCACCGCTCCCGAGCTCGCCGCGACGATCGAGCGGTCGGCGGACCCCGACCTCGCCCGCGCCGGGGTGACCCGCCTGGCCGACGCCGATCCCGTCGCCGCCGAGCAGCTGATCGGGACGCGCCGCGGAGACGCATTCGTCGCGCTCGCCTGCGCGTCGCGCTCGCTCACCGGCGCCGTCGTCGCCGCTCCGGGCCTGCTCGACGTGGTCGACGAGCCCGACTTCGGGAGTGAGCGCGACCCCGACGCCGCCACCCAGGCGCTGCGCGGCGCCGTGGCCGGAGCCGACGACGGAGGTGCGGCCCTCCGACGCGCGAAGCGACGGGAGTTCGTACGCATCGCGCTCCGCGACCTGCTGGCCATCGCCGATCTCGTGACCGTCGGGCGCGAGCTCACCACCCTGGCGCAGGGCTGCCTCGCGGCCGCGCTCGACATCCTCGACCCGCAGGTCAGGTTCGCGATCATCGGGATGGGCAAGCTCGGCGGCAACGAGCTCAACTACGCGAGCGACGTCGACGTCCTGTTCGTCCACGACGGCGCCGACACGAAGGAGGCCGATCGCGTCGGGCGTGCGCTGCTCGCCCTGATGTCGACGCCCACCGCCCACGGCACGGTGTTCCGCACCGACGCGGACCTCCGCCCCGAGGGCCGGGCCGGCGCGGTCTCCCGCACCGTCGACAGCTACGTGACCTGGTACGAGCGCTGGGCCCGCCACTGGGAGTTCCAGGCCCTGCTCAAGGCTCGACCCGTCGCCGGTGACGCGGCCCTCGGGGCGTCGTTCATGGACGCGAGCCGGCCCTACGTGTGGCGGGAGGTCCTCGACCCCGAGATGGTGCGTGAGGCACGCGCCATGAAGGCCCGGGCCGAGGCCGAGCTCGGGAAGAAGGGTCTCGGCGAGCGCGAGCTGAAGCGCGGGCGCGGCGGGATCCGAGACATCGAGTTCGCCGTCCAGCTCCTCCAGCTCGTGCACGGGCGTCACGACCCCCGGATCCGGTCGGCCACCACGCTCGTCGCGCTCGCGCAGCTCGCGGCCGGGGGCTACATCGAGCGTCGCGACGTCGGCAGCCTCGGGGACGCGTACGTCTTCCTGCGCACCGTCGAGCACCGCTTGCAGCTGCGCGACGAGCGTCAGACGCACGCGCTGCCCACCGACCCGGCAGAGCTCACGCTGCTCGCGCGCGTGCTCGGCTACCGCGACCAGGCACGCACGACCGCGCTCGAGACCTTCACGGCCGAGCACCGCTCGCACCAGGCGACCGTGCGGGCCATCCACGAGCGCCTGTTCTTCGCGCCGCTCCTCGACACGCTCGCCGGGCGCGGCTCGCTGAGCCCCGAGGCGGCCGAGGAGCGGCTCGCGGCGTTCGGGTTCGTCGACGCCGACCACACCCGGGCCGCGCTGCGCGAGCTCACGAGCGGCCTCTCGCGCACGTCACGGGTGTTCGGGGGGCTGCTGCCGGTGATCCTCGACTGGCTCTCCACCACCCCCGACCCGGATCTCGGGCTCCTGCAGCTCCGCCGCATGGCGGAAGGCCCGACGCGCTCGTCCGCGCTCGCGACCACGTTCCGCGACTCGACGGTGGGCGCCGAGCGCGCGTGCCGCATCCTGGGCTCGAGCCGCTTCCTCGGCGACGCCCTGCTCCACCAGCCCGCGTTCCTCGACACCCTCGCGGACGGCGGCGACCTCGGCCGGGAGCGGACGCGTGACGAGCTCGTGGACGCCGCGGTCGAGACCCTGCAGTGGCGCTCCGACGTCGACCACCGCCGCGCGGGCATCCGGCGCTTCAAGCGGCGCGAGTTCCTGCGGATCGCGGCGCGCGACATCCTCGGCCTCGCACCGATCGAGGTCACGGCGCGCGAGCTCTCGGATCTCGCCGATGCGTGCGTGACCGCGGGCCTCCAGGCCCTCGATCCCCAGGTGCCGTTCGCCGTGATCGGGATGGGCCGCCTCGGCGGCCACGAGCTGTCGTACGCGTCCGACATCGACGTCGTGTTCGTGTACGACGGCGACAAGGCCTCCCACTTCGACACCGCGCTGCGGGTCGCCGCCGACCTCGTCCGCGAGATCGGCGCGACGACGGCCGAGGGCCAGACGTTCCGCATCGACGCGAACCTGCGCCCCGAGGGCAAGAACGGCGCACTGGCGCGCTCGCTGGCCGCGTACCAGGTGTACTACGAGGAGTACGGCCTCCCGTGGGAGTTCCAGTCGTTGCTGCGAGCCCGGCCGGTGGCGGGCGACCCGGACGTCGCGGACCGGTTCATGGCGCTGATCGAGCCGTTCGTCGTGCGCGACCCGTTCCCCGACGAGTTCACGCGCGAGATCCGGCGGGTGAAGGTGCGGGTGGAGCAGGAGCGCATCCCCCCCGGCGAGGACCCCCAGTTCCACCTCAAGCTGGGCAAGGGTGCGCTCACCGACGTGGAGTTCGCGGTGCAGCTGCTCCAGCTCCAGCACTGCGGCCGGCGCCCCGACGTGCGCTCACCGGCCACCGTCGACGGCCTGCACCGCCTCGCGGCGGCCGGGCTGCTCGCGGCCGAGGACGCCGGCGTCCTCGAGGAGGCGTACCGCTTCTGCGAGCGGGCGCGCAACGCGCGCTACCTCGTCATGGGTCAACCCGGAGACGCGCTGCCCGGGGGCGCCGACGACGTCCGGATCGGCCGGCTCCTCGGCTTCGCGCACCAGCCCCAGAGCGAGCTGCGCGACGAGTTCCGGCGGGTGACCCGGCGGGCCCGCCGGGTGTTCGAGCGGGTGTTCTACGGACGTTCGTGATCCATCTCCGCCGCGGGCGCCGGCACAGCGCCGCGCGCGCCGGCGTCAGCCGTCGAGCGCGCTGAGGTCGCCCGGCACGTCGACCGCGTACTGCCGGAGCACGTCGAGCGGGACGATGTCGAGGGCGCGCTCGTGCGTGGACGCGAGCACCACCGGCGCCGCGCACCCGTCCCCGTGGGCGCGCAGCCAGTTGCGCGCCGTGACGCACCACCGGTCGCCGGGGTTCAGGCCCGGGAAGCGGTACACCGGCATCGGAGTGCTCAGGTCGTTGCCGATGCCGCGCTGGTGCTCGAGGAACTCCGCGGTCACGACCGCGCAGATCGTGTGGCTCCCGAGGTCCTCGGGGCCGGTGTTGCAGCACCCGTCGCGGTAGAAGCCGGTGAGCGGATCGAGGCCGCACGGCTCCAGCACCCCGCCCACCACGTTCCGCTCGGTCATGAGCGCAGCCTACGGCGGCGCGGCGCGGAAGGGTCCCGTCGCCCATCCGGCCGTCCAGCACGAGGCTGCGATCGCGGATTCGACGGGCCGCGGGCATCAGAGGGGCCGGATGACGACCTCTGGGTGGGCGCGGGCGAGGGGCTCGAGGTCCTCGGGGTCCCCGGTCAGCACGACCCCGCCACCGAGCTCGATCGCCGAGGCGACCACCACCGCGTCGAGCGTCGAGGTCGAGTGGGCAGCACCGAGCAGCCTGCCAGCGACGCGCCCGGTCCCCTCTTCGACCGACGTCACCTCGCCCACCGCCTTGATCACGCGGTTGACGGAGGCGTCCTGCGCCGATCCCCTCACCGTCTCGGCGACGACGACCGAGGGGATCGACACCTCGACGCCGGCCTCCCTCGCCCCAGTCAGCGTGGCCCGGGCCCGAAGGTCGTTGCGGGACAGGGCGATGACCGCGCCGCTGTCGAGGATCAGGCGCTGCGGCGGCGGGGCTTGGGTGCGTCGGCGGGACCTCGCCACAGCTGCCTGGCCTCCTCCAAGAGATCCTCGGGGATCGGTCCCGACTCGGCTTCCATCGCGGCCAGGAGCTCTCCGATCCGGTCGTGTTGCAGCTGGCGGCGCAGCGCATCCGTGACGTACGACGACAGCTCACGACGCCCGGCACGCTCCCGCGCCTCAGCGAGAACATCCTCCTCGATGCTCAGCGAGACCTTGGCAACTGCCATGCGGCGTATCGTACCCCGAGTAGGAAGATTGTGACCGATCTCGCGATCGCCGATGCCGAGTCGCGCCGCGCCTTCCGGCGCGCTCTCTCCGGAACCGAGAGAGCCCGCCGTGAAGGCGGGCTCTGACGGAACACAGGCGGAACGGGAGGCCCGCCGACCGCGTCTGCGCAGGTCAGCGGGCCAACCGACTAGATGTCGTAGTAGAGGTTGAACTCGTAGGGGTGGGGGCGCAGGCGGATCGCGTCGACCTCGTTGAGGCGCTTGTAGTCGATCCAGGTCTCGATGAGGTCGTCGGTGAACACGTCACCCACCTTCAAGAAGGCGTTGTCGGCTTCGAGCGCGTCGAGCGCCTGCTCGAGGCTGGCGGGCACCTGGGGCACGTTCGCCAGCTCCTCGGGCGGGAGGTCGTAGAGGTCGCGGTCGACCGGCGCCGGCGGCTCGATGCGGTTCTGGATGCCGTCGAGACCGGCGAGGAGCATGGCCGAGAAGGCGAGGAACGGGTTCGACGTGGAGTCCGGGCAGCGGAACTCGACGCGCTTGGCCTTCGGGCTCTGCGACGCGAGCGGGATGCGGCACGACGCCGAGCGGTTGCGCTGGCTGTAGACGAGGTTCACCGGCGCCTCGTAACC
>BTUT01000176.1:0-6448 GCA_045862935.1 Acidimicrobiia bacterium | reverse complement strand
GTGACCGAGGTGGACGCCGTCGTACGCGCCGATCGTGACCACCGCGCCCTCGGCCCGGGGCACGAACTCGTCGAGCGTGAGCACCTCCATCGCTGCCATTGTGCTCAGCCCGCCGGGGAGACGACGACCGCGGGGCGCAGGGTCGCGCCGCGGCGCTCGTAGACGGCGAGGAGGTCGCCGTCGGGCCCGATCACCGCGAACGGCCCGGGCCCGGCCGGGCCCAGGGCGCCGGCGGGGAGCGGCGACCCGTGGCCGACGATCGCGGCCTGCGCTCCGTCCACCACCAGGCGCTCCAGCCCCCGCATCGCCTCGGCCGGGCTCAGCAGCGCCGCGTCGGGGGTGGCCTCCAGGTCCTCGAGGCTCACCGCCTCCGCCTCCGTGAACCCGCCCACGCGCAGGCGCCGCAGCGATCCCAGGTGCGCGGGGCCGCCGAGCGCCCCGCCGAGATCCGCGGCGAGCGACCGGATGTAGGTGCCACTCGCGCACTCGACCCGGATCGTGGCGACCGGATGGTCGCCCGGCGCGTACGCCTCCACGTCCACGCGGTCGATGCGCACCGTCCGCGGCGCGCGCTCCACCTCCTCGCCCGCTCGGGCGAGCTCGTGGAGCCGCTTGCCCCCGACCTTGAGCGCCGACACCATCGGCGGCACCTGCTCGACGTCACCGAGGAACCCGCGGGCGGCGTGCTCGACGGCCTCGCGGGTCACGGGCATGGGACGCTGCTCGACGATGTCGCCCGCGGCATCGAGGGTCGTGGTGCTCACCCCGAAGACCACGGTGCCGCGGTACTCCTTGTCGGTCTCCTGGAGGAAGCGGAGCAGCCGGGTGACCCGGCCCACGCCCACGAGCAGGACTCCGGTGGCGTCGGGGTCCAGGGTCCCCGCGTGGCCGACGCGCTTCTGGCCGTAGACCCGTCGCACCCGGGCGACGACGTCGTGGGACGTCCAGCCCGCGGGCTTGTCGACGACCACGAGCCCGGAGCGCACGCCGCGATGCCGGCTTCAGACGGCGGCGGTGATCCGGGCCACCAGGGTGGGGATGTCGAGGCTGGAGGTGAACCCGGCGGCGAACCGGTGTCCGCCACCGCCGTGGGCCTCGGCGACGCGCCGCACGTCGACCGCACCGAGCGACCGGAGGCTGACCCGGACGGTCCCGTCCTCCTCTTCCTTCAGCACGCAGGTCACCTCGGCCTCCTCGGCCCGGCGGAGGATGTCGATCAGCCCCTCCACCTCGTCGAGGGTGACGCCGTGGCGGGCCAGCATGTCCTGCGTGACCGCCGTCCACACGAACCGCCGTTCACGGACGAGCTCCGCCCGCGCGAGCGCCTCTCCGAGCAGCTTGAGGTACGCGAACCGGTGCTCCTCGAAGAGCGAGCGCGAGAGTGCCGGGACCGGGATGTCGAACTCGGTGAGCCGGCGAGCGAGCTCGAACACCTGGGGTGTGGTGGTCTCGTACTGGAACCGTCCGGTGTCGCAGATGAGCGCGGCGTAGAGGCACACCGCGGCGTCGCGGGTGAGCGGGAGACCGAGGGCGTCGATCAAGGCCTGCACGAGGACCCCGCTGGCGGCGGCGTCCGGATCGACGACGTTGATGGTCCCGTAGCACTGGTTCGACACGTGGTGGTCGATCACCACCAGCTCGCGTGCGCTCTTCGCCGCCGGCTCGAGGTCGCCGAGGCGGGCGAGCGACCCGCTGTCGAAGGTCACCATGACGTCGGGCTCGTGGGGGAACTCCGACGGAGGTGTGAGCAGGTCGAGTCCCGGGAGCTCGCGGTAGTGGGGGGCGACCTGGAAGGGCGACGGGAACGAGGCCACCACGTCACGTCCGGCGGCGCGCAGCACGTGCAGGAGGGCGAGCATCGACCCGAGCGCGTCGCCGTCGGGGTTCACGTGGCAGGCGAGCGCGACCTGGCCTCCGTCGGCGATGGCGGCCGCGGCGTCGGCGACGCGCGGGTCGGGATCGTGGCTCTTCGAGGTCATGGCTGCGGCTCGTCTCCCCCGGCGTCGCGCTCGTCGGCGTGCAACGACCGGATGATCTCCTCCACCCGCTGGCCCTCCTCGATGGCGGGGTCGAGGACGAAGTCCAGGCGGGGTACGTACTTCAATCGCACCTCCCGGCCGAGGACCCCCCGGAGGTGAGGGGCCGCGGACCGGAGGGCCGCCTCGATCTCCTCGTCGTGGCGCCCGAGCGCGGCATAGTAAACGCGCGCCTGGTGGAGGTCGGCGGTCACCTCCACCCCGGTGATCGTCACCATGGACAAGCGGGGGTCGCTCATGCGCTCGAGCTCGTCGGCCAGCGCCTCGCGGACCACCTCGTTCACCCGCGCGACGCGCGCGTAGCGACGGGTCGACCCGTCACGGCGCGTGGAGCGCCCGCTCATGACGCCAGCATCCCCTCGCCGTCGAAGTGCACGACCTCGACCTCGAGCAGCTCCACGTCGGGCGCACCCGCGACGAACCGCTCGACGGTGTCGACGAGCTCGCGCAGGTGACCGTCGGTCGCCGCCACCAGCGCCACCCCGATCTCCGCCCGCTGCCACTGGTCCTGGAAGCCGGTCTCGGCCACCGAGCAGTGGAAGCGATGGCGCAGCCCGTCGACGATCGGGCGGATCGCAGCGCGCTTCACCTTCAGCGACCGGCTCTCGGGCACGTGGAGGTCGAACCGGACAGCAGCGGCGTGCACCCGCCCATTGTGCCCCGCGACATCGTGCCCCGCGGGCAGCGATCCGCCCCTCCGCAACCCGTCTCGGCGACGGATCCGGCCCCTCCGCAGCCCGCTTCGGCGACGGATCCGCCCCTCCGCAGCCCGTCTCGGCGACGGATCCGCCCCTCCGCAGCCCGTTTCGGCGACGGATCCGGTCGTCCTGCAACCGAATTGGTCGCCGAAACGAGCCTCTCGGCTCGCTCCTCACGAGGTGGGTGGAGTGAACCCGTAGAGGCGCGCGGCGTTGTCGCGGGTGATCGCCCGGGCCTCGTCCTCGGGCACGTCGGCGAGGAACTCGCCGACGATCTCGCGGGAGCGCGGGAAGGTCGATTCGGTGTGGGGGTAGTCGGAGCCCCACATCAGCGTCTGGACACCGATCACGTCACGCAGCCGCACGCCGCACGCGTCCTCCTGGAAGCTCGCGAAGCAGTTGCGGTGCCAGAAGTCCGATGGGAGCGCGCCCGCGTCGCGGAACCGGTGCCAGTGACCTCGGGGCGGGCGGTCGGTGTAGGTGTAGTCCATCTGGTCGAGGAAGAACGGGATCCACGCGAGCTCGTGCTCGACCGTGCCCACGCGCAGGCCCGGGAACCGTTCGAACACCCCGGTGAAGATGAGGTCCGCGAGCGCCTGGCGGACCTGGTAGTCCTTGTTCACGAACACCGACGGTGGCACCGACTTCACGTCGAGCGCGAACCCGTCGTCACCCGCGCGCGGATCGCCCCGGTCGGTCGCGGTGTGGAGGCTGATGGGCAGCTCGAGATCCTGCGCGGCCGCCCAGAACCGGTCGTACACCGGGGAGTGGAACGGTGCCCACGCGGGAGGCTTCACCGTGACGAGCACGCCGGCGAGGCCGAGCGCCCGCACGCGCTCGAGCTCCCCGACCGCGTCGTCGACGTCGTCGACGTTCACCATCGCCAGACCCTTGAGCCGCGCGGGATCCTCCGCGCAGAACTCGGCGATCCAGTCGTTGTACGCGCGCATCGATGCCGTGACCACCTCGGTGTTGGGCACCGAGAACAGCACGAGCCCCTCGCTGGGATAGATCACGGATCCCCAGACGCCGTCGGTCTCGTTCTCGGCGATGTAGGCGGCGGGGTCGTAGGCCGCGGGCCGCACCTGGTCGAAGGTGGCCGAGGTGACGAGCTTGTCGGGCTCCTGGTCGAAGCGCGCCCCGGTCTGGATGCCGAGGTGCGACATGGTCTTGCGACCATCGACGTACCACCACTCGCCGTCGGCCTCGACCACGACGCGCGGCAGGCGATCCGCGAGGTGCGCGGGCGCCCGACCGTCCCACAGGTCGGGCGGCTCCACGATGTGTGAGTCGGAAGAGATGAGGTACGTCATGGGTCGCCTCCCGGCGCGTTGTCGAGGACCCTCCCGGGCAAGCGGTCGAGGCCGGCAGTCACGCGGCGCCCTTCCTGGACGGTGGGCACCCCGTTCACGACCACGTGCGCGATGCCGGCCGGCTGATCGCACACGAGCCGGTCACCGCCCCCGGGCAGGTCGTGGACGCGGCGGATCGGCCCGGGATCGAGCCGCTCCCAGTCCACCACCACGAGGTCGGCCCAGTGCCCGGGGGTCACGTGACCGCGGTCGCGGAGCCCGAGCAGCTCCGCCGGCTCACCGGTGAGGCGCCGCACCCCGGCCGCGAGCGGCATCACGTGCTGGTCGCGGACCCAGTGCGCCAGGAAGTCCGTGGGCAGGGCGGCGTCGCACACCTGGCTCACGTGGGCACCCGCGTCGGACAACCCGAGCACGCACCCCTCGGTCGTGAGCAGCGCGCGCACACCGTCCGGATCGTCGTTCGCGAACGTGACCGAGAAGCGGGCACCCGGGTCCTCGACGGCCAGATCGAGCACGACGTCGAGCGGGTGACGGCGCCGGTCGGCCGCGATCTCCCCGATCGGTCGGCCCACCAGACGTGCATCGATCGTGCACTCGGCCACGGAGAAGTTGTCCCAGCGCGGGTCCATGTGCCGCCCGGCGTCCAGCTCGTCGCGCGCGCTCGTCCGCCAGCCTTCGTCGGTGTAGATGCGGACCCGCGCGTCGGCCTCGGCCGCCTTCACGCGGGCGAACGCAGGGAGGAGGTAGAAGGGTGACGGCTCCTGCATCGAGATGCGGAACGTGACCGGCCGACAGGTGACCTGCGGGTGGACGTCCACGCCCTGCTCGTAGTGCGCCCGGTGGAACGCGACCTTGTCGGCCCACCACGCGCGGGCCGCCGTGTCACGCGGGTAGGTGAGGATTGCCGACCAGGTGATCGGGCGCCCGAGCCGCGGCTGGAGGTCGTAGAGCCAGTGGAAGCGCTCACCCGGCGCGCAGTGCACGATGCCGCGCTGCGCTTCGCGGGTGACGAGCATGAGCGCCACGACCTCGTCCTGGTGCGCGACGGCCGACGGAACGGGCCGTCCGCCGTCGCCCCGGTGGAACCCCGAGCGGTCGGTGGAGAACCCGAGCGCGCCGCCGTCGAGCGCGTCGCCGACGACGGTGCGCATCGCCTCCAGCTCCGACGGGCTCGCCTCCCGCTCGTACGCGGCGTCCCCCATCACCGCGAGGCGCAACGCGGTGTGGCCGATGTACCCACCGAAGTTCGCGCCGGTCCCGCGCTCCGCCACCCGCCGCAGGTACTCCGGATGCGACTCGAAGGTCCACTCGATGCCGGCGCGCAGCGTGGACACCCGCATGTCCTCGACGCCGTCGAGGGTGCGGAGCAGCGACGCGCGCATCTCCGGCGGGCAGGGTGCGAGCGAGAACCCGCAGTTCCCCGCGACCACCGCGGTGACGCCCTGTGCGGTCGACGGCGTGAGCTCCGGGTCCCACAGCACCTGCGGGTCGTAGTGGGTGTGCAGGTCCACGAAACCCGGCATCACGAGATGACCGGTGGCGTCGATCTCGTGGCGCGCACGGACCGTCGCTGCGATCTCGGCGATCCGGCCGTCGTCGACCCCGACGTCGGCGCGGTAGGGCGGCGTCCCGCGACCGTCGACGACGGTGCCGCCGCGGATGGCCAGCCCGGGGCTCACACCCTGACGTTACCGACCGCTCTGGCCCTGGAGCAGGTCTCCGAGGAGCCCGAGGTTGAGCTCGTCGTTCGCCTGGAGGGCCTGCAACAGCGTGCGGAGGTCGAAGTCGCCGACCTCCATCTCGCCGCTGGCCGTCATCTCGACGGCCTCGGCGAGGGTGGCCGGACCCCCGTCCGCGGACTCGGGCGCGGTCTCCCGACCCAGGAAGAAGGCGCCCACCACGAGCACGATCACCGCGAGCAGCGCGAACAGCCAGACGGGCACCGCCACGCTCCTGCGCTTGCGGGTGGGCTCCCCCGGCTGGACCGCGGCCGGAGGCTGGGCCACGGGCCCCGCAGGCGGGGCCTCGGCAGGCGCGGTCGCCGCGGGGGACGGAGCCTCGACGGGCGCGGCCTCCGTGGCGGGCGCGGCATCCGTGGCGGGCGCGGCCTCCGTGGCGGGCGCGGCATCCGTGGCGGGCGCGGCATCCGTGGCGGGCGCGGCATCCGTGGCGGGCGCGGCCTCCGCAGGGGGCGGAGCCTCGGTCGACGGGGCGGTCGTTGCCGACTCGGCCGTACCGGACTCGGCGGTGGTGGTCTCGCTCACGGGTCCTCCCGGGTCGTGGCGGAACGATCAAAGCACGAACGTCGCGGCGGGGCCTTCCGGTTCCCGGCTCCCGGGGGCGGCACTAGGTGGCTGGTGTCGAACGGGGTCCGTTCGACGTGGGGATGGGTGGGTTGAGG
>BTUT01000175.1:0-6466 GCA_045862935.1 Acidimicrobiia bacterium | reverse complement strand
GGTCGCCGGGCGCCGCCGGGGGCCGGAGGTCGCGCGCACCGCGATGAAGGACCTGCGCCGGATCGTCGCGAACCGCCGGTTCCGAGCGCGTGCCGACGACGGACCGTGGCGCGGGGCCGAGGTCGCCTTCGTGATGCAGCTCCACGGGCTGTTCAGTGACGGCGGGCTGCACCTCGCGGCCTCCCTCGGCACCCCGTCGGTGCTGCTGGTCGACGCGGTGCAGGTCGTCGAGGCGCGGGCCTGGGGCATCCGACGCCCCGGCTGGGGCGACCTCGCCATCCGCTTCGGCGAGCGCCCGGCGCTGCGGCGCGCCGACCTCGTGGTGTGCGTGTCCGACGAGGTCGCCGACTCGGTGACCCGCCACACCGGGCGCCGCGCGGGCGTGGTGAGCATCCCCAACGGCGTCGACACCACGGTGTTCTCCCCGGGACCGAGCGGTGGGTTGCGCACCGACCTCGGCCTCGACGACGCGTTCGTCGTCGGATGGTCGGGGAGCTTCCGCCGGTTCCACGGCCTCGAGACGTTGGTGGACGCCGCCGCTCGGCTCACCGAGCGCATCCCGAACCTGGCTCTGCTCCTCCTCGGCGACGGCCTCCAACGTCCCGCGGTCGAGGCGCAGGCTCGGGACGCGGGTGTGCGCCTCGTGCTCCCGGGCACCGTCGGGCACACGCGCGTCCCCGACTTCCTCCGGTGCATGGACGCGGCCGTGGTGCTCGCCGAGCCGGGCGAGGTGTTCCACTACTCGCCGGTGAAGCTGCGCGAGTACCAGGCGTGTGGGCTGCCGGTGGTCGCCGCCTCGGTCGGTGAGCTGGGGCGGGCGCTGGAGCCGGGCCGCGAAGCCCTCCTCGTCGAGCCCGGTGATCCCACCGTGCTGGCCGCCGCGCTGCAAGGCCTGCACGACGACCGCGCGGCCGCTGCCGCGCTCGGCGCGGCGGGTCGGGCCTCAGTCGAGGCGACCGGGTCGTGGGCGTCGCGACTCGTCGAGGTCGAACGGCTCCTGGGTCTCGACCCTCCCGACTGAGCTCCCGTCGGCGAGCACGATCCGTGTCGTCGGACCCGGAGGCGCCGGTCGGTCCGACGTGTCGACCGGAACGGTCTTGCCGAGGCGTCCGCGCAGGCCGTCGACCGTGCCCCGTGCGACCATGCCGAGCTTGCGACCGCGACCGTCGGGCTCACGCAGCAGCGCGCGCGCGCCGAGCTTCACCACGCTGCGCGTCGCGCGCCACCAGCGGACTCGCGCCGTGAGGTGCCGCCGCGACGGTCCGCCCGGCGTCTGCCGCTGCACGTGGATGCGGTGGTACACCTGGTTGCGGGCCTCGTAGTAGAACTTCCACGCGGGCTTCGCCCGGGTCGCACGACGGCGGCTCACCTCCACGACCGCGTCGCCGCAACGGCCGAGCGCGAAGCCCGCTTCGGGGATCCGCCACTGCAGGTACTCGGTGTCCTCCGACCACCAGAACAGCTCCGCGTTCGGCACACCGACCGCGTCGACGATCACGCGCGGGATGAGCACACCGCACCAGCCGTGGGTGTTGGCCACCTCGCCGGAGTCGCGGTCGATCATCGTCGCGAGCCACGCCGTCGGATCGGCATGCTGGTGGGCGGCGTGCAGCTGGCGCTCCAGCGCATCGACTCGCGGGGTCGAGTCGTCGTCGACGAGCCACACCCAGCCGAGCCCCGACCGGAGGAACGCCTCGAGCCCCGCCGCGTACCCGCCGGCCGGTCCCGCGTTCTCCTCCAACCTGAGGACCTGCACCCCGGCTCCCGCGGCGCGGGCGTCGAAGGGCGGATCGCTCGCGTTGTCGACGACGAGGATCGTCTGCACGGGAACCGACTGGGCGCGGATCGCGGCGAGGCACGGGCGGGCGGCATCGGGCGCGTCGAACGTGAGCACCACCGCCATCACGCGGTCGTCGACGGGGACCCCGGCCGTGGGCACGGCGCCATTGTGCTCCACGTCGCCCGCCGACCGGTCGGAGCGCTCCCCTACGATGCCGCCGTGGTGCCCGCTCCCCACCCCACCGAGCGCGCGGGCCTGCCGCCGGTCTGGATCCTCAGCCTCGAACGGGCGCGTGAACGCCGAGCATCGGTCACCCGCGCGTTCGGTGACCTCCGCATCCCCTTCGAGCTGCTCCCGGCAGTCGACGGAGGCCACCTGACCTCCGCCGAGCGGAGCCGGTACTCGCGCTGGTGGGCGCTCTTCACGATCGGCCGCGACCTGACCGCCGGAGACATCGGCTGCGCGCTCTCGCACCTGCGCGTGTACGAGCGGATGGTCGCGCAGGACGTCCCCGAGGTGCTGGTCGTGGAGGACGACGTGACGCCCCTCCCCGAGCTCGTCGACGTGCTCGGCGCCCGCGCCGCACTGCCCCCCGACTGGCAGGTGCTCACCCTGCACTCGCTCTTCGCGAGCTCGGCGCCCCGCCCCCTCGCGCAGCCGCCGCTCGCGAACCGGTTCCGGGTGTGCACCTACGACCGCATCCCGTTCGGCACGCAGTGCTACCTCGCCCGCCGCTCTGCCGCCCACCGGCTCCTCGCCGTGGCGGATCCGGTCCGCATGCCGGCCGACGAGCTGCTCTTCCGGCGGCGTCCCGCGGGCCTGCGCGTCTACGGAATCGAGCCGAGCCCGGTGGTGCACGCCGACTTCGGCTCGGAGCTCGGTGCGCGCCGGGCGAGCAGCTCTCCCTGGCCCGTCCGGGCGGTGGAGCACACCGTGGTGACCGCCGGCAAGGTCTGGACGCGCGTGCGCCGGCCGTCACGGATGCGACGGTGACCGGCCCGCGCGCCGCGGCGACGGTCACCGTCACGGTGGTGGTACCCGCCCGCGACGCGGCGGCCACGATCGACGCACAGCTCGCGGCGCTGGCCGCGCAGGACTTCGAGGGGCCCTTCGAGGTGATCGTGGCCGACAACGGGTCGACCGACGACACCGCCGCGCGTGCCCGCGCCTGGGCCGACCGCATCCCCGTCCTCCGGGTCGTCGACGCATCGAGCCGACCGGGTCCGGCCCACGCGCGCAACGTCGGCGTGGCCGCCGCCTCGGCCGACCGGGTGCTGTGCTGCGACGCCGACGACATCGCCGATCGCGCGTGGGTCCGACGGCTCGCCGGCGCGCTCGACCACGCGGACGCCGTCGCCGGGGGAACGGTCGAGCTCCGCGGCTCCGCGCCCTCGGCGGCGGCAGAGCCGAGGCCGTTCGGCACGGCGGGCTTCGGGTTCCTCCCGGGGCTCATCGGTGCCAGCTGCGGGTTCCGGCGGCCGGTCTGGGCCGCGGTCGGCGGATTCGACGAGAGCTACCCGACGTGCGAGGACCTCGCGTTCGCGTGGACGTTGCAGCTGCACGGATGCTCGCTCGTCCAGGAGCCCGACGGGTTCGTGCACTACCGCCGACCGTCGACCCCGAGCGTCGTGCTGCGGACGTGGTACCGGTACGGCCGGTACCAGCCGTTGCTCATGCGGGAGTTCGGACCGGCGGGCCTCCGTCGAGAGCCCCTGACGCGCGTGCTCGCCGGTTGGAGCCGCATCGTGCTGCGCAGCTACCGGCTGCTCGGAGGCGATGACGCGCGCCGGGAGTGGCTCCGAGACCTCGGCCGGCGCGCCGGCCGCGTCGTCGGCTCCGTCCGCACTCGCACGCTCTACCTGTGACCTGCCGCCGTCAGCGCTCCCCGAACAGCATCGGGTAACGGCGCCGGCGCGCGGCCGCGTAGTCGTCGGCCACCACCCCGGTGCGGAGCCGCTCGAAGTTCTCGAGCACGTACGTCGGTGCACCGGTCTGCTCGATGGGAACCCTCTCGTACCACACCGAAGGATCGACCCACGAGGTCGGGACCGCATGCATCGCGTGGTTGCACTCGAGCGCCGACTCGAGGACCGACCGACCGGGATCCAGGTGTGGGAACGTCGCGAGCTTTCGCTCGATGGCCGCGCGCGGCAGGCATGACGAGTACTCGTACACGCACGTCTCCGGCCCCGCGGCGACGCCCCCCATGCGCTTGCGCACGTCGTCGACACCCAGTCCCCGTTCGTGGAGGTACCGGACCGAGGCCGCCTGCACGAAGCGAGCCGCCGGGCAGAAGTTGTCGAAGTCGTAGTTGAATCGCTGCCGCCGCAGGCTCACCGACGGCGCGCCCGAGCCGATGGCACGCAGCAGCGCGTCGCGCCGCGACGGGTTGGTGGCGTCGAGCATCTCGTCGCAGTCGGTGGCGAGCACCCAGCCGTCACCGCCACCGAGCTCACGGATGACGGGCAGCGCCGCATCGCGCTGGAAGCGCTCGGCGAACCAGTTCGGCGCCTCCTCGTAGCGAGCCCGGTACGCGGCAGCGGTACGCCCCCGCATCATCGCTCCGACCGCGAACGAGAGGCGGTCCTTCGCGGGCCTGCGGAACTCGGAGCGCGCGTCGTGCTCGAGCGTCACCACGTGGAGGCGGTCGCGGAACGCGTCGAACCTCGCGTCGCCGTCGAGCACCGACCGGAGGTGTGTGCCCTTCCACTCGCCCTTGGGTGTGTAGGCGTTCTCGACCACCACCCAGGCATCGATCAGCTCCGCCTCCACGTGGAGCTTGGCGAGCAGGATCTCGGACTCGTGCGGCTCGGCGAAGAGGAACGCATCGAACACCCGCTGGGGGGCACGGCCCATCAGATCCTCTCGACCCCCGCGTCGATCGTGTGCCATCGGTCCGGCAGGCGGTCATGCCCGCGGAACTCCGACGGCGCAACCACGATCCGGCCGCCCTCGTGGCGCTGATCGCGCAGCCAGGCCCCCCACCACGCGAAGGTCGAGTTCGCGATGACGTGGTGGTCGCAGTCGACCATCGCCGCGAGCTGCGTCACGGGGTCGTCGCCCGCCGCCAGACCGCTCACCACGTCCCCGAACCGCGAGAGCCGGTCCCCGGCAAGCTCCACGAAGTCCCGGTCATCGCCGAAGAGCACGAGCACCACCGGCCCCAGCCGATCGGTGACGAAGCGCATCGCGTCCTCGTAGTACGAGAGCGGGAGCGCCCAGCGGAGGTTGTTGTAGTCACCGCGACGGAACGAGACACCCACCGTGGGGAGCCCGTGAGCCATCGGCGGGACATCGGGGAGCCTGATCGCTTCGACGATCTCACGCGCAACATCCGCGAAGTACCGCTCACTCTGGAGATGACCCACGATCCGCAGCGGCAGGTCGCGCTCGAGCACCTCGGGGCGGTACCGCCCGGTGTCCTCCCAGACGACGACGTTCGGCGGCTGCCGACGCGCGAGCCGCCGACCGAGCCGCACGGCGCGCAGCGCCAGCGGTTGCAGCACACGCGCCGCCGGCGTGCCGTCACGAACGGCACCGACGCGCAGCAGCTCGGTGGTGGTCGGTGCCCGAAATCGCTCACCGATGAGCGCCGGGAGCACGAGATCGTCGATCGCGACGCGCCGGGTGAGGAAGCGCAGGCGGGCACGCCGGTGTCGGGCGATCCCCAAGCCCGACGCGAACTGGAACAGCTGGTTGCCGAGACGGCCCTGGAGCTCGACGACGACGAACTGCCCATCCATGGCGCTCATCCGTGCAGCGCGCACCCGATCGCGGCGCCGAGTCCGCACGCCGGTCGACCACCGCGCCGCACGACTCCGCCTACCCCCGCCTGGTCCACGGACCCATTCTTCCTCCCGCAGGTCGCGTGGCCGGGAAACCGCGCTCGAGGCTCCCGATCGGTAGCCTCGGGAGCGGTGGGCGCGAGATGCGAGCAGGGCCTCGACGCCGAGGATCCGCGGATCGGGCGCCGGGCGCTCGTCGACGAGATCCGGGCCCACCGGCCGTGCGTCCACTTCCCGGTCCCGTTCGCGGAGCTCCCCGAGGCGCTCACCGGTCTCGGCTGTCGGGTCGACACGCTGACCGAGCGCGGATCAGCCACGTGGGATCCGTCCAGGCTGCACCAGTGACCGGGCCCGCCTCCCCGAACCCGCGCCCGGCACTGCACTCGACAGGCACGCGCCGGTTCCGGAGGTTCGCGTTCGAGATCCGGGCCGACGAAGCACGCGTCGCGGCGTACCTCGACGGCCTCTTCCGCGAGTTCGAGCGCGCCGACCACGCGTCCGACACCCACGACTTCACCGTGCTCACGCTCGCCGGTCGCGGTCGGCTCGAGATCGACGGGGAACCCTCGACCACGGATCCGTTCCCCGGACAGATCGTCAGCACCGTCGTGCACGCGCTCACCCGCCAGATGATCAGCACCACCGACGCGCTCAGCATCCACGCTGGCGGCGTCGTGCGCGACGGGGTCGGCGTGGCGCTCCCCGCGTCGATGGAGTCGGGCAAGAGCACGCTCACCACGGGGCTGGTGCGCGCCGGGTTCTCGTACTGGAGCGACGAAGCCGTGCTCGTCGATTGGGACGGGGGCGGCGTGATCCCCTTCCCGAAGCCGATCTCGCTCGACCCCGGATCGTGGCCGCTGTTCCCCGAGCTCGAACCCCAGGCCGACCTCCCCGACGGCTA
>BTUT01000174.1:0-6481 GCA_045862935.1 Acidimicrobiia bacterium | reverse complement strand
GGCGGCGTACTCCTCCACCCTGCGACGGCACTCCTCGGGCGTGCCGTGGACGATCAGCTCGTCGAGCAGCGAGTCGGGGATCTCCGCGAGCGCGCCGGCGCGATCGCCTGCCTGCCAGCGGTCGTTCATCGCGCGGATGGCCTCACCCCGGCCGAGCCACTCCTGGAACGCCGCGTAGGCGGGAACCGTGAGGTAGGCCGCCGCCATCCGGCGCCCCACGATCCGCAGCTCGTCGAGATCGGTGGTCGGGTACACCATGATCCGGCAGACGAGCTCCTTGCCGGGGCCGACCTGGGCCGCGATCTTGGGGATGTCGGCCGGGGAGCACCAGTTCGTGATCGCCCCGTCGCCTTCGCTCCCCGCGAGGCGCAGCATCCCCGGCCGCAGGGCGCCGACGAGGATGGGCGGCATCTCGGGAACCGCGACGTCGAGTCGGAAGCCCTTCACCGAGAACGTCTCGTACTCGGCGGTGACCTTCTCGCCACTGAGCGCCTGACGCAGGAAGCGGATGGTGTCGCGGACCCGCGCGAACGGCTTCACGAACGGCACGGCGTTCCAGTGCTCCACGATGGTGGGCGACGAGCACCCGATCCCGAGCGCGAAGCGCCCGGGTGCGGCTTGGCACATCGACGCGGCCGCCTCGGCGAGCGTCGCCGCGCCCCGGGTGTACACGGGGAGGATGGCCGTCCCGAGGCGCAGGCTCGGGGTCCAGGCGGCGGCGAGGGTGAGCGGGACGAGCCCTTCGTGGCCGCCGGCCTCGGCCGACCAGATGTCGGTGTACCCCAGCGCGACGAGCTCCTCGTACCAGGGGCGGTGCTCGTGGAGGGGCACACCACCGAACGGAACCGTGATGCCGTGCCTGCGGGGGACCTGGGCGCTCGTGGTCATGACCGGAGATCCTTTCGCGACTCGCGCACGACCGTCGACTGGCTCGCCGTGGCGATGAGCGTGCCATCCTCGGCCCAGAGGTGCACGAGCCCGTGCCCGAACCCGTCGCGCACGGAGTGCACCTGGATGTCGGCGAGGATCCACTCCGTGGGGTGCACGCTGACCATGCGCAGGGTGTTGTCGAGGCTGCTCGACTCGGCGCGGTGCCCACCCGCCTGCCCGATGCCCATCGGCACGTAGTCGCCGACGATGGCGAGCGCGGCGGCCTGCGCGTCGGCGCCCCAGGGGTTGCGCACCCACAGCGCCGTCCGCCCCGTGCCCGGCGTGCCGTCGAGCTCGTCGAGGGACCGGAGGGCGGTCGCGGCGCGGGTCTCCACCCGCTCGGCGATCGTGCCGGCCTGGTCGGGCCGCAGCGGCCGTCGCGGGCAGTCCTCCGGCGGAGGCACCACGGGACGCTCGGCCCACTCGCCCGACCACGAGAGCGCTCGCCGCCCGAGCGCCGCGAGGACCGTGAAGATCTCCTGGCCGTCGACCCGTGCGAGGACCCGGGCCTGACTGGTCGCGTGGCCCCGGATCACCTCTCGCACCTCGAGCTCCACCACCGCGGGCGGTCGGGCGAACTCGAGGAACTGCGCGGTGGCCCACACGAGGGGACGCTGCGTCACGTGCTCGAGCGCGGCGATCGCCGCGCCGAGACCCGCCCCGCCGAAGAGCGCGCCGAGCCCCGAGCACAGCTCGCGCACCACCGGGAGCCGCCAGACCGGGCCGCCGCCCACCGGTTCGAGCCCGTAGAAGGCGAGCGCGTCCACTCGCGCCGGATGCTACCGGCGTGGCCGGCGCCAACCGCTGCTGGTAGAACACCTCACCGTGCCCGAACGAGTCCGTCGCTGAACGCCGATGCCGGTCCCGCCCGCCGTCGAGGTCGACCAGCTGGTGAAGCGGTTCGGCGACTTCGCCGCGGTCGACGGCGTGTCGTTCACCGTCGACCCCGGCGAGCTGTTCGGCTTCCTCGGCCCCAACGGGGCGGGGAAGACGACCACGATCTCCATCCTGTGCACGCTGTCGAAGCCCACGAGCGGCGTCGCGAAGGTTGCGGGCCACGACGTGGTGAGTGATCCCGTCGCGGTGCGCGAGTCGATCGGACTCGTCTTCCAGGACATCACGCTCGACGACTACCTCACGGGCGAGGAGAACCTGCGCTTCCACGCGGTGCTCTACGGGGTGCCGCCTTCGGAGGTGCGCGCCCGCACGACGCCGCTGCTCGAGATGGTCGGCCTCTCGGATCGGGCTCGCCAGCAGGTGCGCTTCTACTCCGGGGGCATGAAGCGGCGCCTGGAGATCGCGCGCGGTCTGCTGCACGCACCTCGCGTGCTGTTCCTCGACGAGCCGACCATCGGCCTCGACCCGCAGACCCGGGTCCACATCTGGGACTACGTCGACGCGCTGCGGGCGCGCGAAGCCACGACGATGTTCCTCACCACCCACTACATGGACGAAGCCGAGCGCTGTGATCGCATCGCGATCATCGACCGGGGTCGCATCGTCGCGATCGACACTCCCGATGCCCTGAAGGCCTCCGTGGGAGCCGACATCGTCACGGCGCAGACGGCCGACGACGCTCGGGCCCTGGAGGAGATCGAGCAGAAGCTCCACGTCACCGCCGAGCGTCACGAGGACGCGATCCGCATGGAGGTGCCCGACGGCGAGTCGTTCGTGCCGCGCCTCTTCGACCACCTGACGGTCGGAGTGCAGTCGATCAACGTGCGCCGGCCGAGCCTCGACGACGTGTTCATCAAGTACACGGGCCGCGACATCCGGGAGGCCGAGGTGAGCTCGATGGACCGCTTCCGGATGAGCGGGATGACCCGGGGGGCCCGCCGGTGAGCGGGGCATCCGACGCCGCGGCCGTGGCGCTCCCCGCCTCGTCGGGGCGGCGGGAGGGCACGGTCGTCCGCAACCTCCGTGGGCTGTGGATGGTGTGGAGCCGTGATCTCATCCGGCTCAAGCGGATGCCCGGACGGGTCATCACCGGGATCGTCCAGCCACTGCTGTTCCTGTTCGTGCTCGGCGCCGGACTCGAGAGCGCGATCGGCGCGCGGGGCGCCGCGGGAGTCGACTACCAGCAGTACCTGTTCCCCGGGATCCTGGCGATGTCGGTGCTCACCTCGGCGCTGTTCTCGGCCATGGCGATCGTGTGGGACCGCGAGTTCGGGTTCCTGCGGGAGATGCTCGTCGCCCCGGTCACGCGCACGTCGCTCGTGCTCGGCAAGGCACTGGGCGGCGGCTCCGTCGCGGTGGTGCAGGGGGTCGTGCTCGTGCTCGCCGCACCCCTCGTCGGGGTGGAGTTCTCCGTCGGCAGCTTCTTCGCGATGCTCGGCTGCCTGTTGCTGCTCGCCTACTCGATGACCGCGTTCGGCATCGTGATCGCGACCCGCATGCAGCGCATGGAGAGCTTCCAGGTGGTGATGGCCTTCGTGCTCCAGCCGATGCTGTTCCTCTCGGGCGCCATCTTCCCCATCAACGAGCTGCCCGAGTGGCTGGCCGTGCTCACCCGGCTCAACCCGGCCACCTACGGCGTCTACGCGATCCGCGCGGTGGTGCTGCCCGAGACCGATCCGCTCACGATCAACGGGTGGGCGATGCCCGTGTGGGTCGCCTGCATCGTCACCTTCGCGTTCGGCACCGCGATGCTCGCGGTGGCCGTGGCCTGGTTCGGGCGCACCGAGTGAGTCAGCGGCGCGAGCGCAGCACCCGTCCGGGCAGCGCTCCGGTGTGCTCGCCGTGCTCCACGAAGACCTCACCGGCCACGAGCGTGTGGGTGTAGCCGCGCGCGCGCTGGGTGAAACGACCCGCGCCGTGCGGGAAGTCGTGGACGTACTCCGGCACGTCGAGCGCGAGCGCGTCGAGGTCGAAGACGTTGACGTCGGCCACCGCGCCCGGCGCGAGCACGCCCCGATCGATGCCGAAGGTGTGCGCCGTGTCGGACGTGAGGCGGCGGACACCCTCCTCGATCGACACGAGCCCCCGGTCCCGGACCCACGTGGTGAGGAACGACGTGGGCGCGCTCGCGTCCATGGTCTGCCCGACGTGGGCGCCGGCATCGGCGAGGCCGAGCATCACCACCGGGTCGGCGAGCATCTCCCCGATGGCCGCGGGATCCTGGTTGAGCAGCGGCCACGACAGGAGGAGCGCGCCGTCGGTCTCGATCGCGAGGTCGACGAACGCCTCGACGGGGCTCGTGCCCCGCGCGTCGGCGAGCGCGACCAGCGATCGGTCGGGGTCGCAGGCGTAGTCGGCGGTGGCGCCGTCGTTGAGGACGAAGAACGCGTCGAGGCCGCGTCGATCGTCGCGGGCCTGGTCGATCAGGGTTGCCCGGGTGGAGGGATCCCGCAGCGCGGCGAGGCGCTCGTCCGCCGGCAGCGCATGGAGCGCCTGCCACGCGGGGTGTGCGTCGAAGGGCGTGCGGTGCACGAGACCGGTGAGCAAGCCGATGAAGCGCGGCGAGGTCTGTGGGCGGATGCTCGCGCCACGCTGGTTCGCCGCACGCGCGAGGGCCAGCGCGTGGCGGTAGTGGGTCCCCTGCTCGCGGGTCTGGGTGAGGTTGAACGTGACGGCGCAGCCCACCGTGCGGCTCACGTGCTCCATCCACGCGAGCTCGGCGTCGACGCGGGGCTCCGCCGGTCCGTCACCGTCGAAGCGCGGGGCGCACTCCACCACCCGGCGCGGGCCGGCCGCGTGTGCCAGCGCGAGGAGCTCGTCGGGCCCGGCCCACGTGCCCGGGACGAAGCGGCCGTCGGGGACGCGGTGGCGCAGCGTGCGAGAGCTCGAGAAGCCCAGCGCCCCCGCGGCGATCGCGTCGCCGACGAGCGTGCTCATGGCGCCGATCTCGTCGGCCGTGGCGACGACCTGCTCGTCGAGCGCGCGGTCTCCCATCACGTAGTACCGCACCGCCGAATGGCCGACGAGACCCCCGACGTGGACGCCCTTGTCGATGCGCTCGAGCCAGTCCAGGTAGCCGGGATAGCCCTCCCAGTCCCAGGGCAGCCCGTCGAGGATGCTCGCACGGGGGATGTCCTCGACGGACTCCATCATCGCGGCGAGGTACGCGTGGTCGCCCGGTCGGACCGGGGCGAAGGTGACCCCGCAGTTCCCGACCACGATCGACGTGACGCCGTGCCAGCAGGACGAGCTGGCGATCGGGTCCCACGCGAGCTGCGCGTCGAGGTGGGTGTGGACGTCGACGAACCCCGGGGTCACGAGGCACCCGTCGGCGTCGATCTCCCGGCGGCCACGCTCCTCGACACCGCCGATCACCGCGATGCGGTCGCCGTCGATCGCGAGGTCGGCGCGCCGCGCGGGCGATCCGGTGCCGTCGACCACCGTCCCGTTCCGGATCACGAGGTCGTGGGCCACGCCCCACCGTAGGCCACGCGGTGTCCCGCCCGATAGCCTCTGACGCACCGTCAGATCCCTCCTCACCCCAGGAGACCCCCATGAGCGAGCACCCCGCGGAGTCCGTCCCCCTGCCCGCCATCCCGAAGATCGTGAGCGTCGACGACCACGTGGTCGAGCCGCCGCACGTGTGGGAGCGCTGGCTCCCCGCGAAGTACCGAGACCGGGGACCGAAGATCGTGCGCCGGGGCCTCGCCGAGATGCAGTTCACGGGGGGCACCTCGTACCGGATCGAGTTCGACGACGACGGACCGCAGGCCGACTGCTGGGTCTACGGTGACCTCATCGCGCCGCACAAGCGCCACGTCGCCGCGGTGGGCTTCGACCGCGACGACATGACGCTCTCACCGATCACCTACGACGAGATGCGCCCGGGCTGCTACGACCCCGTGGCCCGCATCGCCGACAACGAGCTGAACTGGGTCGACGCCTCGCTCTCGTTCCCGACGTTCCCGCGCTTCTGCGGTCAGACCTTCCTCGAGGGTCCCGACCCGGCGGGACTCGGGCTGGCGTGCGTCCGCGCCTACAACGACTGGATGGTCGAGGAGTGGTGCGCCGACAGCAACGGCGCGCTCGTCCCGCTGATCATCATCCCGCTCTGGGACGCGCAGCTCGCCGCCGACGAGGTCCGGCGCAACGCGGCTCGGGGCGTGCACGCGGTGTGCTTCAGCGAGATCCCGCCCCACCTCGGCCTGCCGAGCATCCACTCGGGGTCCTGGCACCCGTTCTTCGATGCCTGCGCGCAGACCGACACCGTGGTCTGCATGCACATCGGATCGTCCTCGAAGATGCCGTCCACGTCGGCCGACGCCCCGGCCGCGGTGCAGGCCACGCTGTCGTTCGGCAACGCGATGGCGTCGATGAGCGACTTCCTGTTCTCGGGCGTCCTCGTCGACTTCCCCGCGCTGAAGCTCGCGTACTCCGAGGGTCAGATGGGCTGGATCCCCTACATCCTCGAGCGCGCCGACGACGTGTGGGAGGAGCACCGCGCGTGGGGGGGCGTGCGCGACCGCGTCCCCGAGCCGCCGTCGACCTACTACTACGACCACGTCTACTGCTGCTTCTTCCGTGATCGCCACGGCCTGAAGTCGCTCGACGAGGTGGGCGTCGACAACGTGACCTTCGAGACCGACTACCCGCA
>BTUT01000173.1:0-6526 GCA_045862935.1 Acidimicrobiia bacterium | reverse complement strand
TGCTGTTCGTCGCGGCCGCGGCCAGCGGCGCGCTGCTCGAAGTCGCGAGGCAACAGGATCCCGCAGTCTCCGAGGACGTCTGGAACTTCGGTCGCCATGCGAGCTATCTGGTCCTCACCGTGTACGCGATGCGGATGGCCGGCATGTTCGCGATCATCACCACGACCATCGCGATGCGCCTCCGCATCTTCCCGCGATGGTTGGCGGCATTCGGGTTCATCGTCGCCGTCGTCCTCCTGCTGACGGTCGAGTCGTCTCCGTGGGCCGTGATGCTGTTCCCACTGTGGGTCCTCGTCCTCAGCGTCCACTTCCTCCTCCGCCCGACCGTCGGCCAATCGCAGGGGGCGTGACGGTGAAGACCTGGACCCGAAAGAGTCGACTTCGCCAGTACGTCGACGCCGCCGCCTGGCCGATCCCTGCCGCGTATCTCCTCGCCGCCGTGGTCCTCGGGATCGGCATCCCCCGGCTCGACCGGGCGCTCGGCGACACGGTCCCCGCCGAGTTCGGCGTCGGTGCGGCCCAAGCGCTGCTCACCGCCTTCGCGACCGGACTCATCACGGTCATGGGCTTCATCATCACCGTCGTGATCGCCGGCACGACGTTCAGCGGCACCGCGGTCACGCCACGGATCGTCCGGGAGCAGCGGCGCAACCCCAAGATCCATCACATCTTCGGGCTGCTCCTCTTCAGCGTGGTCTACGCCTTCCTGGTCCTCAACCGCGTGGCGCCCCCCGACAACCCCGAGTACGTCCCCGACCTCGCGGTGTGGCTCATCGTGCCGCTCCTCGTGCTCGACGTCCTCGGGCTGCTCGTGCTCGTGCGCGAGATGGGTCACGCACTCCGCCTCGTCGAGATCATCGACAAGGTCCACCACCGCGGCGCGCAGGTGATCGAGCGGATGTTCCCCGACGAGCTCGGCACCGACGGCGACGATCCGCCGATCGAAGGCACGACCGAAGCGCCCGCGCAGACCATCCGCAACTCCACGACATCAGGGGTGGTCGCGAGCCTCGACATCGAGGACCTCGTCGCGGAAGCCCAGCGTGTGGACACGACCTTCGCGCTCGCCTGCCCGATCGGCAGCTACCGCCCGCTCGGCGCACCACTCGTCCACGTCGCCGACCACCGGCCGGATCTCGACGAGCAGCGCGTCCAGCGCGCCATCACGTTGGACGACGAACGGACGATCGATCAGGACCCCCTCTACGCGCTCCGACTCCTCGTCGACATCGCCGCCCGGGCGCTCTCCCCCGCGGTCAACGACCCGAGTACCGCCGTGCAAGCGCTCGATCGCATCGAAGCCCTCCTCCGGCTGCTCGCGACCCGCGATCTCGACGCCGGCGCCCTTCGCGACGCCTCCGGGCACCTCCGCCTCGTGGTTCCGCTCCCCCGTTGGGAGGACTACGTCTCGGTCAGCCTGACGGAGATCCGCCAGTACGGAGCGAGCTCCACCCAGGTCGCCCGGCGCCTGCGCGCACTCCTCGGCGACCTCCTCCACGACGTGCCCCCGAGCCGACGCCCCGCCCTCCAAGACCAGCTCGAGCTCCTCGACCAGGCCATCGACAGCCACTACGCGGACCCAGCGGAGCGCGCCGCCGCCATGGTTCCCGACCGGCACGGACTCGGCGGGCCCACCCCGGCGAACGAGGCCCACCCCTCGGCCGGCTGAACCGCAGTCGCCCCGGGATTCCGGGTTGGAGATCCGCAGGCGCGCCGGTCGCGTCGCCGTCGAACCAGGCCGCCGCGGAGACGTCGTTGCCGGACGCTCCGGTCAACCCGACCGCCCCCCACACAGTTGCACCAGCGGTGCCGGGATGCCCGGCGGGACGTCGCGCGGGATGTCCCGGGAGCCGGTTGCCGGCTCCGATCGCAAGGAAATCGGCGGTCCCCGCGAAGTTCCGACCGCTCCGCGGCCCTACATGGGCATGTTGAGCATCGCGAAGCTGTCGGGGTCGCCGTCGGTGGCGGCCTACTACCTGGATGTCATCGCCAACGGGCGAGACGACTACTACCTCGCCGCCGGGGAGGCCCCCGGGAGGTGGATGGGATCGGCCGCTCCCCTGCTCGGACTCTCGGGTCCGGTGGACCCGGATGCGTTCCGGGCGGTGCTCGATGGCCGGCATCCGGAGACGGGTGATCGGCTCGCGGCGCGGCGGGTGCAGGGCTTCGATCTGACGCTGTCGGCGCCGAAGTCCGTGTCCGTGTTGTGGGGGCTCGGCGACCGGGGCGTCGCGTCGGAGGTGCTCGCTGCGCACGACGCGGCGACGGCTGCGGCGGTGCGCTACTTCGAGGAGGAAGGGTGCGTGGTCCGCCGCGGAGCCGGCGGCATGACCCGGCACCGGGGTGGCGGGCTGGTCACCGCGGCGTTCCGGCATCGCACGAGCCGGGAGGGCGACCCGAACCTCCACACCCATCTGGTCACGGCGAACATGACCGTCGGACCCGACGGACGGTGGAGCGCGCTGCACACGAGCGACATCTACCGGCACGGCCGTACCGCCGGGTTCGTCTACCAGTCGGTGCTGCGCCACGAGCTGGGACGACGGCTCGGGGTCGGGTTCGCACCGGCGGGTCCCGGCGTCGGCGAGGTCATCGGTGTCCCGGAGCGGGTCCGGCGCGCATTCAGCCGGCGGCGGGTCGCGGTCGAGCAGTCGATGGCCGAACACGGCGTCCGTTCGGCCCGAGGTGCCCGTACGGCGACGCTGGCCACCCGGCCGAGCCGCCCCACACCGCTGGACGAGGCAACACTCCGGGACAGGTGGGCGCAGCGCGCGGCCGACATCGGACTCGACGGACGGGTCCCGACCGGCACGCGACCCCAGCACGTCGCCGTTGGGGATGACGACCTCGGCCGGGCTCTCACCGAACAGGACGCGACGTTCGACCGGCGCCAGGTGTTCCGTGCCGTGGCCGAGACCGCGACTCAGGGTCTCGACTACCCCGCCATCCAGCAGCGGGTCGAGGCGTTTCTCGACGGTCCCGCCGTGATCGAGGTCGCGTCGGGCTGTTGGACGACCCCCGAGATGCTGGCCCTCGAAGCCGACGCCCTCCAGCGCGCCGCCAACGGGCCGCGCACCTGGGGAGTCCAGCGACCTGCACTTGCGCACGCACTCCGGGCCCGGCCCTCGATCACCACTGAGCAGGTCGCCGCGATCCGGTCGGTGACGATGACCGACGCGCCGGTCGCGGTGATCGTCGGCCACGCCGGCACCGGCAAGACCTTCGCCCTCGACGCCGCCCGCGCCGCATGGACCGAGACCGGCCTCCGCACTCGCGGTGCCGCCCTCGCCGCTCGGGCCGCCCGCGAGCTCGAAGCCGGATCCGGGATCCCCAGCCAGACCATCGCCTCCCTCCTCCGCGACCTCGACCGCGGCGAGCTCCGACTCGGCCCGAAGGACGTGCTCGTCGTCGACGAAGCCGGCATGGTCGGCACCCGCCACCTCCACCGCCTCATCGACGCAACCACCACCGCCGGAGCGAAGCTCGTACTCGTCGGCGACCCCAAGCAGCTCGCCGAGATCGAAGCCGGCGGCCTCTTCGCCTCCCTCGCCCGGCGCCTCGGCCACGCCGAGCTCACCGAGAACCGCCGCCTCAACGACCCTGCCCAACACGCCACCGCCCGAGCCCTGCGCGTCGGCGAGATCCACGACGCCCTCCGACGCATGCAACGCGCCGGAAGCCTCACCCTCGACCTCAACGCCGACCGGCTTCGCGACCGCATGACCCTCGACTGGTACGCCGAACGCAGCACCGGCCGCCACGTCGTCATGCTCGCCCTCCACTGCCACGACGTCGCCGACCTCAACCAGCGAGCCCGTGCACAACTCGTCGCGAACGGGGACCTCGGCCCCACGGTCATGGCTGTTGATGACCTCGAGCTCCGCGTCGGCGACCAGGTCCTTGCCCTCCGCAACGACCGTCACATCGGACTCGTCAACGGCACCCAGGCCACCGTCATCGGCGGGACCAACCGTGAAGTCGAGATCGAGACCCGCGATGGCACTCGCCTCGCCGTGCCGCACGCATACATCACCGCCGGGAACCTCACCCACGGCTACGCCATGACCATCCACAAGAGCCAAGGCATGACGTGTGACGTCTCACTCGTCCTCGGCGACGACACCCTCCACCAAGAAGCCGGCTACACCTCGATCACCCGCGGCCGCGAGCTCAACCACATCTATGCCGTCGCCGCCATCGACCCCGACGCCCCAACCGCCGACCTCCAACGGGCACTCGCCCTGAGCACGGCGAAGCGGACCGCCCACGACCGCGGCGACATCGGGCTGTAGCCGACATCACGCCCGACATCACGCCCGACATCACGCCCGACATCACGCTCGACGTCAGGGGCGCCTCGCGTCAGCGAGACTGGTCCCGTGGCGACCCAGGACGACGAGCTGGTGCTGCAAGGCGGGCAGACGACGGCGAGTGTCGTCAAGGTCGGCAACACCGTGCGCCGCCCCATGTGTGCGAACTCGGCATACGTCCACGAGCTGCTGGAGTACCTCGATTCGGTGGGCTTCGAGGGTGCGCCGCGGCTCCTCGGCATCGACGACCGCAACCGCGAGATCCTCACGTTCATCGATGGCTGGGCTCCGCCGGACCTCGAGCACTGCGCCTGGTCGGAAGGCCAGCTGATCGCCGCGGCCCGGCTGCTACGACACGCCCATGACGTCACCCACGGCTCGGCCCTCGCCGGCGATATGGACGTCGTGTGCCACGGCGACCCGAGCCCGGTCAACTTCATCTGGCGTGATGGCCGCCCGGTGGCGCTCATCGACTGGGACGCGGCACACCCCGGCGAGCGGATCCAGGATGTCGCCTACATGGCCTGGATGTTCGTCCTCGGCGGGGGCGGTGACGACACGGGGTACGCCGGGATGACGGGACGGGCGCAGCGGCTTCGGGTCCTCTGCGACGCGTACGACCTCGACGACCGCCGCGATCTCATCGATGCGATCGAACAGGAGCAGACACGCGTCGCGGCCGGTATCGCCCGCGACCGAGGCAAGCGAAGCCCCGGCCGCGTGGCCGAAGTCCTCGCATGGGTCTCCGGCGAGACCGCTTGGCTCCGGGCCAACCGTGTCGAGCTGACGCGCTTCCTCTGACACCAGTTGCCGCTCGGCCGGCGGATGGCGCCCTACGTTCGGTAGAGCGCCGTGCCGTGCTCGACGCGGCGCATTACCTCGTCGGCGACCGCCTCAGGCTCCTTCGGCGGCTCACGCAGAAGGTGCCGGTCGGCAATGGCGGCTCGGGTGAACTCCTCGTGCATCTTGCGCGTCGCTGCCTCGTCGCTGAACCCATGCCGTTCACGCGTCTGCACGCGCTCCACGCAGACCTCCGCCGACGGGAGGAGGATCACGTAGTGCAACCCGTCCAGCCCGGTCGCCGCCGCGAACGCGGGCAACAACCAAGGCCCGACCACGCCGTCGAAGACGGTCTTGTAGTCCGCCGCGAACCGTCCCGCGGCCGCAGCAGCCGCTCGGGTGACGACCTCGTTCTGCGCGTGCGATTCGGGCTCCCACGGAGCGATCGCACCCTGATCGAGAAACGCGAAGAAGGCGTCGCCCTCGATGAGGACGCTCGGGTTGTGCTGCCTCGAGACCAAGGCGGCGACCGTCGACTTTCCCGCACCCGGCGGACCGGTCACGACGAGGAGTGATGCCATCCGCCGATTCTCGCCTCGTCGCGCGCTTCCGAGCGAGGCATTGCGCTCGCCCGAGCACGTTCAGGGGTGCGCAGCGAGGCGACCCAGTCCAGGTGATCACGCAGGGAATTCCCAGCCGGGCTGAGGCGCGAGGACGCAGAAAGCGTTTCCCTCGGGATCGGCAAGCACGACCCACGCGGCATCCGGGGATTGCCCGACATCGATGCGACGAGCCCCGAGAGCGACGAGCCGGGCGACCTCGGCGGCCTGGTCGTCGGGATTTAGGTCCACGTGGAGCGCGCTCTTCCGCGGTTCACGCTCTTGCACCCGTAGGAACTCGATGCCGGGGAACGTCTGCGGACCGGCCGCGATATCGACGATGTCGTCGGTCCGATAGACGACCTGGTAGTTGAGGACTCTGCACCAGAAGTCGGCGAGCGCATGCGGATCGTCACACTCGACGACCACGCTGAACCATCGAAGCGGCATCACCAATGATCACCGCGGGCAGTCATCCCGCGGACGGCAATTTCGCGTGGCGCCGTCCGGCGAATTTCCCGACTCGCGACCACATTGCTTCTCTACGATCCGGTGATGGAGTCGTTCGACATGGAAGGCACGTTCAACGACGACTACCTCTGGTTCTACGACACCGTGCTCACTTCCGAGCGCAACCGCGCCGAGGCGAACGAGATCGTCGCGACGCTGGGTCTTCCACCCGGCGCTTCGGTTCTCGACGCGCCCTGCGGCCACGGGCGCATCGCCAACCTCCTCGCCGCTGATGGCTACCGAGTCACCGGAGTCGACCTGACCGAGCTGTTCCTCGAACGGGCCCGAGCGGAACGCGACGAGCTCGGCGTCAACGTCGACTACCAC
>BTUT01000172.1:0-6544 GCA_045862935.1 Acidimicrobiia bacterium | reverse complement strand
GGCGCGCGCGGTGATGGTGGGGCGGCCCGTGCTGTGGGGCCTCGCGGTCGACGGCGAGCACGGTGCCGCGGCGGTGCTCGCGCACCTCGCCGACGAGCTCACCCGGGCGATGGCGCTGTGCGGCCGCGACCGGGTCGAGCGGCTCGGACCCGACCTGCTGCTCGGCCCCGGGTCGGGCCGGGAGCGCCCCGGTCCGGGTCCGCCGACCTGAGGGGTCGCTCAGGCGACCAATCCCGAAGCGGCCCGCGCCCGTAAGACTCCCCCGATGAGGAAGCATTGGTGGTTCGTGATCGGGGGCGTCGCCGCGGCGGCCGCGCTCGCCTTCGGCGTCTGGTACTTCGTCTTCCGCGACGACTCCCCGCCGGCGGTGAGCCTGGAACGGGCGACCGAGTCACTCGATCGGGAAGGTGGTGGGCGCGACGACCCGACGTCCACGACCGGCGCTTCGGGGTCGTCTTCGGGGTCGTCTTCGGGGCTCGACGGCCGGTGGACCGTCGACCAGTCGATCGGGAGCTTCGCCGACTTCACGAGCTCGTTCGCGGGGTTCCGCGTGCAAGAGGAGCTCGTGGGCATCGGCGCGAAAACCGCGGTGGGACGGACACCGAAGGTGACCGGGTCGATGACCCTGCAGGGCACGACCATCCCCGAGGCGGCGTTCGAGGTGGACATGACCACGCTCACCACCGACGACGGTCGCCGCGACAACGCAATCCGCAGCCAGGCGATCGAGACCAGTCGCTTCCCGAGGGCGTCGTTCACGCTCACGGAGCCGATCAGCCTCGACCGGCTCCCGGCGAACGGCGAGAAGATCCGGGTCGACGCGAAGGGTGACCTCACGCTGCACGGCACCACCAAGGCGGTGACGTTCCCGCTCGAAGCCCAGCGCACCGGCGACACCATCGCGGTCGTCGGCTCGCTCACGGTCCCCTTCGCCGACTACTCGATCTCCCAGCCCCGCGCCGCCGCCGTGCTCTCGGTCGACGACAAGGGCGTGATCGAGGTCCAGCTCTTCTTCACGAAAGCCCGCTGACCCCTTGTTTGGACGGTTTGCGGTGCCCTGGCACCGCAAACCGTCCAAACACAGAGAGGGTCAGTCGAACCAGTCCCACTGGTGGGGGACCACGGTCTCGTACGGGCCCGCGTGCACGGGCCGGACGGGGGCGTCACGCCAGCGGTCCTCGAGCAGGGGCGCCAGCGCCGCGGCCGCGTCGAGCGGTGGGCCGTCGAGGTAGCAGACGGTGATCCGGCGGTGACCGGGGCTCCAGCCCGCCCCCTGGAGCGCCGGGCTGCTCGCGAACTGCCAGACGCCCGCGACCCCGGGCACCGCGCACGCCGCGTCGGCCCACCCCTCGTGCAGCCCGCGCACCCATGCGTCGAGCATCCCCGGATCGGCGTCCGGCGTGGGCTCCTCGACGACGACGTACACGCCGCGGTTGGGCCGGTAGGGCACCGCCTCGGGGTTCACGAGCACGCGCGGGGCGGCATGCGCGTCGAGCCACTGCAGCGGACCCGAGATCGCCGCCCGGCGCGCCGGGAAGAAGCGCCCGAGGGCGCGCAGTTGCTGGCCGACCTCCATGAAGTCGCGCAGGGTGCGGTCGACGGGGTCGGCCATCAGGTACAGGGTCACGTAGTGGACGGGACGCAGAGGCTCCTCGTCGACGGCGCGCGCGGCGCGGCAGGCCGGCGTCGACACCCACCGCTGCCCGTACACGATGCCCGGGATCGGGAGCTGCTCCGGCATGTGGTCGAGCTGGTGCCACTCGTTGTAGGCCCGGTGTGCCCCCGGGTCGGTGATCTCCGTGAACGAGAAGAACCCCACCTTGACCTTGTTCATCGCCGGAGCATACGACCGGTCGCTAAGGTGCCGCGGTGCCCGATCACCCCTTCCGCGACGTCGTGGTCGCCGGCGTGTTCAACGCTCGGCAGGCCCGGGTGCTCGAGGGCGAGTCGTCGTTCTCGATCACCGTCGAGGCCGCGCTCGGCGCGATCGCCGACGCCGGCCTCGCGGTCACCGACGTCAACGGCGTGACGGGCGCGCTGAGCAGCGACCTCGCCTTCGAGCTCGGCCTCGGCCCCGTGTGGCAGTCGGCCTCACAGCTCGGGATCCCGGCCGTGATCGAGGCCGCCGCCCAGATCGCCGCCGGCATCAGCGACGTGGTGCTCGTCGCCGCGGGATCCGCAGGCGTCTACACGGAGCGCTCGAGCACCGCGCCCTGGACCAGACCGAACAACGAGTTCGTGGCCCCCTACGGGATGTTCACCGCCGCCGAGTTCGCGCTCATCGCCCGTCGCCACATGCACGTCTACGGCACCACGCCCGAGCAGCTCGCGACCGTCGCGGCCACGATCCGCAACAACGGGCACGTGAACCCCGAGGCGATCTACTACGGGCGGGGGCCGTTCGAGGCCGAGGACATCCTCGCCTCGCGCATGGTCGCCGACCCCTTCCACCTGCTCGACTGCGCGATGACGTCCGAGGGCGGCGCGGCGATCGTCCTCGCCCGAGCCGACCGGGCCCGCGACCTCCCCCACGCCCCCGTCTACCTCCTCGGCGGCTCGTCCGACCGCATCGGCCCCTCGTACCGCCACGCGCCCGCCTGGGACCTCACGGGCCGCGACCCCGACGCGATCCCCAACGGCTACGTCGGACGCCGCGCGGCGCGGCGCGCGTTCGCCACCGCGGGCATCGGCCCTGACGACGTGGACACCTGCGAGCTCTACGACCCGTTCTCGTTCGAGATCATCCGCCAGCTCGAAGCCTTCGAGCTCTGCGGTGAGGGCGAGGGCGGCGACCTCGTGATGGACGGCGCGCTCGGGCCGGGTGGCCGCTTCCCGGTCACCACGGACGGTGGGTTGATGTCGTTCAGCCACGGGGGCGCGACCGTCCAGCTGCTCCAGCGCGTCATCCGCGGGGTGCAACAGCTCCGCGGCACGTGTCCGACGATGCAGGTCGACGGGGCCGAGGTCGCCCTGTGCACCGGCGGCGGCGCCGGCGCGCTCTTCACCGACGTCCTGGTCCTCGGGAGCCACCGGCCATGACCGCCGACCGTCCGTACGAGCTGTCGCCCCAGCCCGCCACGATCCCGCCCCCGCACCCGAGCCCGATCTCGGCCCCCTACTGGGAGGGCGCCCAGCGCGGCGAGCTGCTGTTCCAGCGATGCGGGAGCTGCGCGCGAGCGGAGTTCGACGCCGCGCTGCTGTGCCGGCGGTGCGGGTCGCGCGACCTCACGTGGGAGCGCAGTGCGGGCACCGGCACCGTCTACAGCTGGACGACCGTGTGGCGCCCCCAGCAGCCGTCGTTCGTGGTCCCCTACGCCCCCGCGATCGTCGACATGGACGAGGGCTTCCAGATCCTCGCCAACCTGGTCGGCTGCGACGTCGCCGACCTCGCGGTCGGCATGCGCGTCGCGGTCGAGTTCCACCCGATCGCCGACGGGTTCGTGCTCCCCTACTTCGCGCCCGTCACCTGACGATCGTCACGTGACCCACGGCTCGGAGAGGTCGTGGTACCGCATGTCGCTCACCACGCCTTCGAGCTCGCCGAACAGCGCCGCGACCTCGGGCGGCATCTCCTGGGACTCACCCGCGCGGGCCTCGGCTTCACTGGCGAAGTACGTCACGTCGGCGAACGAGCCGTCGGCGAAGTAGGCGCGGTAGGCGCCCAGCACGTCGGGGCGCAACGGCAGCGCGGACTCCAGGAACTTGGAGTCGAGGGCGCGCAGTGCCGCCTCGTCGCCCGAGCCCTCCATCACCTGCACGAAGCCCGCCGTGTCGCACCCGTGGTCGAAGAGGACGTCGACGTTCTCCGTGTCCTTCACCGTCGGCTCACCCTCGAGGGCGGCGAGGACTTCCTGCCACCACGCGTCCTGTTCGGGACGCGCGCTGTTCGTCTGCGCAGCGGAACGGGAACCGAACCGGGCGAGGAGCACCAGCTCACCGTCGGCGGTGATCCCACCGGTGCTGCCCACGAAGTCGACGGCCCCCGGACGCAGCTCGCGCTCCCACCGGTCCTTCGCGCGCTCGAGCGCCTCCCGGTCGCGCACCCGCGCGCGGATCAGCTGCACCATCATGTCTCCCCCCTTCGTCCGGGAGCGTCGGCCACCCGCTCCATGTTCCACCGCGCGTCGACGTGGCGCAACGCTCCGTGCCGTCTCGACGCCGCCTCCGCGCCCTCTCCCGGCTCGCCCGCTCCAACGTGATACCTAGGCGGGTATACTCAGGAATACCTACTGGGGTATCGTCGACGCGGCGACGCCCACCCCCGACACCGCAGGAGCAGACCCATCGTGCCGTACTCCGAGATCTCCCCCAGCGAGCTCCAGGCCCTGGTCGACCAGGACCCGCGCGTCCGGGTCGTCGACGTCCGCACCGGCGGCGAGTTCGAGTCGGCCCACATCCGTGGGGCCTACAACGTGCCGCTCGACGCCCTCGGCGAACACCAGCGCGACCTGGTCGAGCTCGGGGATCCCGTGGTCCTCGTGTGCCAGTCCGGCGCCCGGGCATGTCGGGCCGAGGAAGCGCTCACCGGCAGCGGGATGGACAACGTCCGGGTCCTCGCCGGCGGGATGAGCGCTTGGCAGCAGGAGGGCCGCGAGGTCGTCACCATCAAGGCCCGCTGGCCGATGGAGCGCCAGGTCCGCCTCGTCGCCGGGTCGATCGTGCTCACGTCGATCCTCACCAGCGCGGTCTTCCCCAAGGCGAAGTGGGTGGCGGGCGGCATCGGGGCCGGGCTGACCTTCGCGGCATTGAGCGACACGTGCGCCATGGGCACGCTCCTGGCGAAGCTCCCGTACAACCGCGCCGCCGGGTGCAACCCCGCCGAAGCCGTCGCGCGGCTCCGCTCGGGCGAGCCTGCGCCGGGGGTGGCCGCGTGAAGCTCCCCGACGACGTCACCGACGACCTCGTCCGCCGGCTCCGCCGCATCGAAGGGCAGATCCGCGGGCTCCAGCAGATGCTGCTCGACGGGCGCGAGTGCCGCGACGTCGTGACCCAGGTGTCCGCGGCGAGTCGCGCCGTCGATCAGGTGGGCTTCCGCCTCCTGGCCGCGGGCATGGCCGCGTGCCTCGACGACGAGGCGGCGGCCGCCGATGCGGGCTTCGACCTCGCCGAGGTCGAGAAGCTCTTCCTCAAGCTCGCGTAGACGCTCCCGTGGGAGCTCGCAGAGCTCCCACCACACGAAGGATCTCCGACATGCTGTGGTTCCGCCAGTACTACCTCGGCTGCCTGTCGCACGCCTCGTACCTCGTGGCCGACACGTCGTCGGGACGAGCCGTCGTCGTCGACCCCCAGCGCGACATCGACCAGTACCTCCGCGACGCCGACGCGCAGGGGCTGCACATCGAACGGGTCATCGAGACGCACTTCCACGCCGACTTCCTCTCCGGGCACCTCGAGCTCGCCGAGGCCACCGGCGCCGCGATCTCCTACGGCGAGGCGGCGGCGGGTCGCGCCGAGTACCCCATCGAGACCCTCGCTCACGGACAGCGCCTCCGGCTCGGCGAGGTGGAGCTGGAGATCCGGGCCACGCCCGGCCACACGCCGGAGTCGATCTCGATCGTGGTGTGGGAGCGCGGGGATGCCGAGGTGCCGTACGGGATCCTCACCGGCGACACGCTGTTCATCGGCGACGTGGGCCGCCCCGACCTGCTCGTCTCGATCGGTCACAGCGCCGAAGAGCTCGGCCGCATGCTGTACCACTCGCTGCACACCCAGATC
Organism: Acidimicrobiia bacterium; assembly: GCA_045862935.1. Taxonomy (GTDB): domain Bacteria; phylum Actinomycetota; class Acidimicrobiia; order IMCC26256; family PALSA-555; genus CAIUKV01. Next base: position 829 of record BTUT01000172.1, on the reverse strand, counting down.
CTCACCCTCCCCGACGAGACCCGCGTGTTCCCGGCTCACGGTGCCGGCTCCGCCTGCGGCAAGCACCTGTCGACCGAGACGGAGTCGACCATCGGGGCCGAGCGCGCCACGAACTACGCGCTCCAGCCCATGACCGAGCAGGAGTTCGTGCACGTCGTCACCGAAGGCCAGCCGGCGGCTCCGCCGTACTTCCTGTTCGCGGCGACACGGAACCGCCAGCAGCGCGATCTGCTCCACGAACAGGGCATCGAGCCCATGACGCTCGACGAGGTGCTCGCCGCGCAGCGCGACGGTGCGGTCGTGCTCGACACGCGCGACCAGACGATGTTCGCGGCCGGGCACCTCCGCGGCTCGATCGACGTCGGCCTCGAAGGACGGTTCGCCGAGTACACCGGCGAGGTCGTGGAGCCGGACGCGCCGATCGTGCTCGTCGGCGAGCCGGGCACCGAGTCGGAGGCTCGCACCCGGCTGGCCCGCATCGGGTTCGATCACGTCGTCGGCGCGCTCGACGACTACGTCGCGGCGTTCATGGACCACCCCGAGGTCGTCGAGCAGGCGTCACGGCTGACCGCGGAGGAGCTCGTCGAGCGGCGCGGGCGCGTCGAGGATCTCCAGGTCGTCGACCTCCGCAACGTCGGCGAGCTCGAGACGGGCACGATCCCCGGTGCGGTCAACGTCCCACTGCCCCAGCTCCTGTCCCGGCTCGACGAGCTCGATCCGCAGGCGCCGACCGTCGTGTACTGCGCGGGCGGGTACCGGTCGTCGATCGCGGCGAGCGCGCTGCGCGCCCGCGGGTTCGCCGACGTCTCCGACCTCCTGGGGGGGATCG
>BTUT01000171.1:689-6597 GCA_045862935.1 Acidimicrobiia bacterium | reverse complement strand
CGGCGTCGACGACCCCAACGCGACCGCGGTGGCGGTCCTCGCGATCGCGATGGCGGGCTTCGATCCCACGACGTCGTGCTGGCGTGACACCCTGGCCACCGGTGGCGACGCCCCGTACACCGACCCGCTCGCCTGGTTGCGATCGCAGCAGGGCCCGGACGGTCGGATCACGAGCCCCAACGACGCGTACGGGGTCAACACGTTCGCCACGTCGCAGTCGGTCCAGGCGCTGTTGTGGTCGGCGCCGTCGGCGACGGCGGCCGTGGCCAACCCGACCGAATGCGGCCACGAGCCTTCACCGCCGACGACCGTGCCGCCGACGACCGTGCCGCCGACGACCGTGCCGCCGACGACCGCGCCGCCCACGACCGGGGCCGCGCCCGCGCAGCCGGTCCGCGTCGCGCCGCGGTTCACCGGATGACACGGCTCGCGGTCGTGCGGGTGGTCTCGGCCGCGTTCGCGGCCTCACTCGCACTCGCGCTCGGGCTGGGCGTCACGGTTGCGGCGGCTCCGACCGCGGCCGCGGCCGGTGCCCGCGCCGTGGTCGTGATCGACACGGGTGCGTCGGTCCGGTCGGTCGAGATCAACTTCTCGGGATCCATCACCGGCGTCCAGGCACTCGCGCTCGCCGGCGCGGACCCTGCGACCTACGGCTTCGCCGGTCAAGGTCTCGCCGTGTGCTCGCTCGACGGCGTGGGCCATCCCGCAACGGACGACGCGTGCCTCGGCACCGCCGACGACCCGCGGTACTGGGCGTACTTCCGCGCGCCGAACGGGTCCACGGGCTGGAGCTACTCGCGCGGTGGCGCGGGAGGGTCGTCCGTCGGCGACGGCGACGTCGAGGGTTGGCGATTCGGCACGGGTGCCGCGCCGCGTCTGGGCGTGTGCGATGCGAAGGACTGCGCACCCCCGCCGGCTCCTGAACCTCCCCCTGAGCCGCCGCCCGCGCCCCCGTCCGGGGGAGGGGCGGCGTCGGGAGGCGAAGGATCGCCGGGTCTCGCACCCGGCGGGGGCGCCGACGCGCCGAGCGCATCGCCGAGTGTCGCGGGGGGCCTCGGAGGCGCGTCGAGCGCCGCCCGAGCGGACGATGCGCGCGCGAGCACACCGGGTGCGGGTGAGCCCGGCCCCGGTGCGTCGACGCCGTCGAGCGGCGCGGGGACCGCGACCCCCTCGGCGACGGAGTCGGCGCGCCCGCCGTCCCGCGCCGCGAATCGGCGCGTCGCCCGAGAACCGGGCTCGGATCCGCGCGCGCTCCCCCGGATCGACACCGGCGACGAGGGACCGGGCTCCCCGGTGGGTGTGCTCGTGGTGGTCGGCCTCGTCGGGTCGATCGCGGCGGCCGCCATCATCCTGCGTCGCCGGGCGCGCACACCGGGCTGATCCGGCGGTGGGGGAGGCCCCTACCATCGACGTCCCGGTATGCCTCTCGACCTGATCGTCGGTGCCGACGACCCCACGCGGCCGCTCTACTTCCTGACGGCGTTCGGCGCCGGGATCATCTCGTTCCTCTCCCCGTGCGTCCTGCCCATCGTCCCCGCGTACCTCAGCCTCATCACGGGTTTGTCGGTGGGCGATCTCCAGGAGGGCGACACGAAGGTGATGCGGCGCATCGCGCTCGACACCGGGCTCTTCGTCGCCGGCTTCACGGTGGTGTTCGTGCTCCTCGGGCTCATCACCACCGCGGTGGGCGAGGCCGTCTTCGACAACCAGGAGACGCTGACCCGGCTCTCCGGCGCGCTCGTGATCCTGATGGCCCTGTACCTCGCCGGCTCACAGATCCTCATGACGCCGCGCATGTACCAGGAGTTCCGCTTCCACCCCCGGCTCGAGCGGTTCGGACCCGTGGCGACGCCGGTGGCCGGCGCGGCCTTCGGGCTCGGCTGGACGCCGTGCATCGGTCCGGTCCTCGGTGCGGTGCTGTCGTTCGCGGCGCAGGGTCAGGACCTGGTGCGCGCGACCTTGCTGCTGCTGGCGTACTCGCTCGGGCTCGGCGTGTCATTCCTCGCCGTGGGGCTCGCGCTCGGCAAGCTCGCCACACCCCTGGCGTGGGTCAAGCGACACTCGCGCGCGATCACGTTCGTGTCGGCGGCCATCCTCTTCTTCTTCGGTGTGGTGCTCCTCACCGACAACCTGGCGCGCGTCACGGCCCGGATCACCGAGATCATGGACGCGCTCGGCCTCGATCGACTCGTGCAGCTCGGGTAGCCGCGGCGCTCGGGGAGCCGCGCGATCGCGGCCCCGGCTCAGTGCTCGTGGAGGTGCAGCGTGTCGACGATCAGCACGCTGCAGGGCGCGTGGTGCGAGATCGTGTTGGGCACGCTGCCGAGGAACCGGCGCCCGCCCTGCATCCCGCGGTTGCCGACGACGACGAGGTCGGCACCCACGCGGTCGGCGAGGTCGCACAGCGCCTGGGCCGCACTGCCGATGAGGGCGTGGGTGGCGACGGTCACGCCGCGTGCGCGGGCCGGCTCCGCGGCGCGCTCCACGATCTGGCTCAGCTCCTCGCGGGTCTCGTCGGCCGCGACCGACATCGCGGCCGCACCCGCGAGCGGGTCACCGAGCATGGCCGACGTCGCGGCACCGCCGACGGTGGCGATGTGCAGCGTTGCGCCGGTCAGAGCCGCGAGGGAGGCGGCGCGCTCGACCGCGACCCCCGCACCCTCGGATCCGTCCGTCCCCACCACGATCGTGCGAAACATGGGCCCCCCAGCAGGTCTGGCGATCGGAGGCTACTCCCCGGCCGGCCCGGCGGCTCCCATCCCGCGCCCTCGTCGTGCCGTTCAGTCATCGAGGCGACCACCGCGCGGTGCGAGACGTCGGTCGGCGCGACGCGCCGAGCGTCCTGCGTAGGCTGCGGACGTGCCGACGGCTCCCGCGAACGGGATCGAGATCTACTACGAGCGGCGGGGCGACGGGCCACGACTCCTGTTCTTCAACGGCAGCGGAGCGACGCTCGCCAGCGCGGCCTTGCTCCTCGATCCGTTCGCCGATCGGTTCGACGTGCTCGCGTTCGACCAGCGCGGTCTCGGTCGGACGTCGATCCCGCCGGGACCCTACGAGATGAGTGACTACGCGGCCGACGCCGCCGCGCTCCTCGACCACGTGGGCTGGGAGACCTGCCGGGTCGTCGGGATCAGCTTCGGGGGGATGGTCGCGCAGGAGTTCGCCGTCACCCACCCGGAGCGCGTCGAGCGGCTCGCGCTCGTCTGCACCTCCCCGGGCGGCGAGCACTCGTCGTACCCGCTCCACGAGCTGGAGTCGATGACCCCCGAGGAGCTCGCGGCCGTCGGCTCGACGCTCATCGACACCCGTTTCACCGCGGAGTACCTCGCGACCCACGAAGCCGACCGCACGCTCGCCGAGCTGGCCGCGCAGCGGCGGGCCGCTCCGTCCGCCGGCGACGTGCGCCGAGGGGAGCGCGCGCAGCTCGACGCCCGCAGCCGTCACGACGTGCTCGACCGGTTGCACCGGATCACCTGTCCCACGCTGATCACGAGCGGTCGCTACGACGGGATCGCTCCGCCGGCGAACAGCGAGGAGATCGCGGCACGCGTGCCCGAGGCGGAGCTCCGGTGCTACGAAGGTGGGCACCTGTTCCTCGTGCAGGACCCGACCGCGATGCCTCGCATTCTCGAGTTCCTGTCGTCGTGAGCGGGCCGCCGGCGCGCGCCGAGGTCTCGGAGAGGTCGTCGGGCGGAGCGTTCGTCTCGCTGCGCTCGAAGCACTACCGCACGTTGTGGATCGGCGGCCTGTTCGTGTTCCTGTCGGTGACGGCGCAGACGATCGCGCGTGGTTGGCTGGCGCGCCAGCTCACGGGAACGAACGCCGGACTCGGCGGCGTGCTGCTCGCATTCGGCGTGCCCTCCCTCGTGCTGTCACCGTGGGGCGGCGTTGCCGCCGACCGCCTCCCGAAGCGCGCGGTGATCATCGCGTCGGAGGTGATCCTCACGCTGAGCGCGCTGTGGATCGGGCTCGCCGTCGCGTTCGAGGTGGTGGAGTACTGGATGCTGCTCGCGACCAGCGCCATGCAGGCCGCCGCATTCGCGCTGTTCGGCCCCACGCGCATGGCGTTCACGGCGGAGGTCGTCGAGCGCGGGCACCTCGCGAACGCGGTGACGCTCGGTCAGATGAGCGCGGAGGGCATGCGCGTCGTCGGCCCTTCGATCGCAGGTGCGGTGCTCGCGCTCGGCGCCTTCGGCGAGAAGGCGGTCTTCCTCGGTACCGCCGCGCTGCTCGCGGTCGCGACGGTCATCTCGTTCTGGCTCCCGGCGGGGAAGCCGTCTCGTCACCGCCCGAAGCGGAGCCCCACCGAAGAGATGCGCGAGGGCTTCGCGTACGTGCGGAGACACCGCCACCTGCTGCTGCTGGTGAGCGCGTCGCTCGGAGTGGTGATGATCGGGTTCCCGTACATGGCGTTCCTCCCCACGCTGGCCGTCGAGACCTTCGACGTCGGTGCCGGGGGCTACGGGTTGATGTCGGCGATCACGTCACTCGGTGCCGTCACCGCCGCCCTGATCGCCGCGCGCCGCAGCCGCGCGGACCTGTTCCGGCGACTCGTGATCGCGGGGATCGGCTTCGGAGTCTCGGTCGCGGCGCTCGGGCTCGCGCCGGTGTTCTGGGTCGCGCTCGCGGTGCTGCCGTGCATCGGTGCGACGTCGATCATGTTCCAGACATCGAACCAGTCGCTGCTGCTGATGCTGAGCGACTTCGACTACCACGGGCGGCTGCAAGGGCTCGTGATGCTCGGGTTCAGCGGCTTCGGCATCGCGGCGTTGCCGCTCGGCGTGCTCGCCGACGCCATCGGTCTGCGCCCCACGCTCGTCATGATGGGCCTCGCGTCGGGCGTGATCGTCGCGATCGCCGGTCTACGCGGCGCGGAGGACCGCACGCTGCTGGCCGCCCGCGACCTTGGCTAACCCCTTGTTTGGACGGTTCTCGGCGCCATGGCACCGATGATCGTCCAAACAGTCAGCAGTCCCACTCCACGCCGACCATGGCCGCGATCCAGGCCTCGGCGAGGCGGCCGTCCTCGACGCGGTGCACGGTGAGCCACGTGATCGTCGACACGTCGCCCGTGTCGAGGTTGATCCCCTTGCTCGTCGCGCGGGTCCAGATCTTGTCGCCGGCCACGACCTCGTCGTCGACGGTGGTGTCGGGCTTGTAGAGGAGCCGCTGGCCCTGCACGAGCTTCGCCTTGTACTGCTCGCGCGTGATCGTCTCGGAGCCGGCCGACGTGTGGCGGGTGTAGGGTTCGGTGAGGAGGTCGTCGAGGGCGTCGAGGTCCCCTTCGTGCCAGACCCGCTCCCACCACGCCCGGAGCAGCGCTCGCGCGTCGTCGGGGTTCACGCGGGGGAGTGTATTCCCGGGGTGTCGGGCGTATCCTCTCGGCGTGAGTGTGCGGCTGAACCACACGATCGTGTGGTGTCGCGACCAGGAGCGCTCGGCCCGCTTCTACACCGAGACGTTCGGTTTCCCGCCCGCGGTGCGGTTCGGTCCGTTCCTCGTGGTCGAGACCGACAACGGCGTCTCGCTCGACTTCCACGACGTGGAACACGGCCACGAGATCGCGTCGCAGCACTACGCGTTCCTCGTCGGCGAGGAGGAGTGGGACGCGATCTTCGGTCGGATCCAGGCACGGGGGCTCGACTACTGGGCCGACCCCGGGCAGTCGCGACCCGGGCGGATCAACCACCACGACGGCGGGCGGGGCGTGTACTTCGAGGACCCCGACGGCCACCTGCTCGAGATCATCACCCGCCCCTACGGCTCCGGGTCGGCTTGATCGGCTGCGCTGACGACCTGGTATCGTTGCCGGTCCGCCGCGGGGTGGAGCAGTCTGGTAGCTCGTCGGGCTCATAACCCGAAGGTCGTGGGTTCAAATCCCACCCCCGCCACCATCGCGTAACAC
>BTUT01000171.1:229-679 GCA_045862935.1 Acidimicrobiia bacterium | reverse complement strand
AGGCCCTTTTCGACACTTCGAGGAGGGCCTCTTCCTATGCCTTCAGAGCCAGATTTCTACTGTGATTTCTACTGTGCGGTCTGGCACGGGCTGCGCGAGCTCGGGCCGCACGGTCACGAGGTGGCATTGCGACCCCCGCGGCGCGGGCCGACCGAAGCGCCGCGATGTCACGTCGCGTCCAAGTCTCTGTCGGCGGTCGCGCGACGCTCGGGTTCGCGGGGCGAGCCCCTATCGCAGTGCCGGGTTCCCGTCGGACGTCCCGGGATCGACGGCCTCTGTGTCTGCCAGACGTCCCCATCCGGCTCGATCCGAGGGGAACGCTGATGCGCGGGAGCATCCAGAAGAAGGGCAGGCGCTGGTACGCGGTCGTCTACGACGGGGTGAACCCGGCGACCGGCCAGTACCGGCGTCGGTGGGTACCGGCGGGCACCCGGCGCGGCGACGCCGAGA
>BTUT01000171.1:0-219 GCA_045862935.1 Acidimicrobiia bacterium | reverse complement strand
TGAGCGAGAAGCTCACCCTTGGCGAGTACCTGACGACGCGATGGTTGCCGGTCCAGGAAGCACGGCTCCGCAGAAGCACGTACCACTCGTATCGACGCAACATTGAGCTGCATGTGATCCCGGCGCTCGGGAGACGCCCGCTGGACAAGCTCACGGCCGAGGACATCGACGTCTTCTACGCGATGCTGCTCAAGGGTGGTCGCAGGAAGCGTCCTGGTG
>BTUT01000170.1:0-6628 GCA_045862935.1 Acidimicrobiia bacterium | reverse complement strand
TGCAGCGCGCCGCCCGGGCCGGGCTCCTCGCGGGGATCGCGTTCGTCGTGCTGGGCCTGAGCAAGGTCCACGCGGCCGCACACGGCTACGACTTCACGGCGTCCGCGCGGTTCGGGTGGGCACTGACCTTCGTGGGGCTGTGCTGGGTCGCGGTCTACACGGTCGGCCTCCCGGAGCTCGTCCGCACGCGCCGGTCCGCGTGGCTCGCCGCGGCCGTGGCCGCGCTCCTCGGTGCGCTCGGCATCTCCGTTGCGCAGCTCGTCCTCGGCAGCGCGCTGCTGCCCCGCACGGTGGTGTTCGGCACCGCGCTGGTCATCGTCCCCCTCGGTGCCCTGGCCGCAGCAGCATCCCGTGACGCCGCGCAGCGTGTCGGCGGACGGGACCGGGTCGTGCTGGTCGCGGAGGTCGACGACACCGACGCGCTGCTCGCGGAGCTGGGCCGCGTGCCCGAGCGACCGGCGTCGGTGGTCGCGGTGCTGACCCCGAGTGACGCTCGGTGCACCGATCCTCCCCGACGCCCGCTGGTCGAGGCCGTCGAGTCGACCCACGCGGGAGTGCTCGTCCTCGGGCGCGCCGCGCAGGCCGACGAGGAGATCGTCATGCAGGCGGCGTTGGTGCACGAGCGCGGGGTGCGGGTGCGCACGCTCTCGATGTTCTACGAGCAGTGGCTGGGGAAGCTGCCCGTCTCCGAGCTCGAGCGCGTCTCGCTCCTCTTCGACATCGGTGAGGTGCACGCGCCGCATTACGCGCGGCTCAAGCGACTCCTCGACGTGACGGCTGCAGTCTGCGCGTTGCCGCTGGTCGCGGCCGTCGTGCCGGTCGTGGCACTCGGCAACGCCGTCGCCAACCGCGGGCCGCTCTTCTTCCGTCAACCGCGAACGGGACGGCACGGGTCGACGTTCGAGATCGTCAAGTTCCGCACCATGACGCCGCACGGCGACGGGGCGGGCGAGACGACGCGCGAGCACGACCCCCGGGTGACCCGGTTCGGCGGGCTGCTCCGGCGCGCCCACCTCGACGAGCTGCCCCAGGTGTGGAACGTGCTGCGCGGCGACCTCTCGATCGTCGGGCCGCGTCCGGAGCAGCCGCACCTCGTCGAGCAGCTGGCCGCGAAGATCCCCTTCTACCGGATCCGCCACCTCGTCCGACCCGGGCTCACCGGCTGGGCCCAGGTGAAGTACCACTACGGCGCGGACGAGGCGGACGCACTGGAGAAGCTGCAGTACGAGTTCTTCTACCTGCGTCACCAGAGTCTGGTGCTGGACGCGCGCGTCGCGGTGCGGACGCTCCGTCACATGGCCGGCATGGAGGGGCGGTGAGCGCGCTCGTCGGGTCGGGGCGCACGCGAGGCGCGGACGGGCTCCGCCGCGCGGTGCTCCTGTCGTCCGCCGGAACCGCCGCGGCGCGCTTCGCGGGAGCGGTCGGTGGCCTGGTCGCGGCTCGACTCCTCGGGCCGGCCGGGCGCGGCCAGCTCGCCGTCCTGGTCCTCTTCGCCACGGCGGGGTCGCTCGCCGCGTCGGCGGGGGTGCAGTTCTGGGTCGCGCGGCGTGTCGCCCAGACGCAGGGGCTCCGCGCGGTTCGAGCGGTGGTCCGCGTGCACGTTCTCGTGATGGTGTGTGCGACCGCACTGGTGGCCGCGGCCGTCGGCTGGGCCATCGGTCACCTCGCGGGCGTGGGTGCCGACAGCGTCGCGGCGGCGGCAGCGTTCTCCGCTTCGGCAGCCGTGAGCCTCGTTCTGCTCGCGCTGCCGAACGGGCTACGGCGCATGGGTGTGGTGGCGGTGGCCACGGCGACGGCTGCGACGCTCTACGCGGCCACGACGGTTGCACTGCTCGCGCTGGACCGGCCTTCGATCACGCTGGTCCTGCTCGGTGGGACCGCCGGCAACCTCGCCGCGATCGCCATCGTGTCGTGGTGGACCGTGGGGTTCGGGAGCGGTGCGCGGCCGTGCGCGCGCGACGCCAACGCGACGGAGGTCGCGCCGGAACGCGGTGCCTACCGCCGAGCCCTCGGCTTCGGCATCCCCGCCGGCATCAGCGAGCTCCTGCTGTTCGCGATGCTCCGCGTCGACGTGCTGATCGTCGCGTGCGTGCTCCCGATGCGCTCGGTGGGCCTGTACGCGGTGGCGGTCGCGTTGACCGAGGTGCTGTGGGTGGTGCCGGACGGCATCGCCCAGGTCGTCCTCCCGACGACCGCCCGCGACCCGTCTGGGAGCCGCACGATCAGGCTCCTGGCGATCGGATCGGTGGTGACCCTGCTCGGCGGCATGACCCTCGTCGCCCTCGACGCGTGGGTGCTCGAGCGCTTCTTCGGATCGAGGTTCCAGGGTGCCGCGGTGGCAGTCCCACTGTTGGTGCTCGCGAGTCTCGCGGGCGGTGCGTGGAAGATCGTGGGCGCAGAGATCGCCGCGCTGGGGAGAACCGGGCCGCGCGCGACGAGCGCCCTCGCGGGGCTGCTCACGATGGTCGCGGTCGATGCGGTCACCGTCCCCTCGATGGGGATCAGGGGCGCGGCGCTCGGCTCGGCCGTGGGGTACGCGGCGGCCGCGGCCGTGGTGACGCGCGCGTGGGTGGTCACGCGCGCCGCGCGGTCCTCCGCGTCCCCCGGGTCGTTGCCGGACCTGGCGTGCGCCGGCCCGGCTCCCGCGAGGACGGCCGAGGTGCGCGCGTGACCACGCACGGGCCCCTGCGCCTCCATGCCGTCTACGTGGCGCTCGACGAGCCGGCGCTGTTCCGGGCGTCGATCGCCTCGGTGTACGACCACGTCGAGCGGATCGTGGTGGTCACGACCCATGATCGTGACTGGCGCGGCATCGCGCGTGAGCCGAGCGCGATCGTCGCGTCGGTGCTGAGCCGGGACGTCGATCCCCAGCGCAAGATCGACCTGATCGTCACCTCGGAGACCAGTGAGGCCCGGGCCCGAAATCGGGCGATGGACTACGCGGCACCCCGCCCGTCGTCGCGGCGCGTGCGGCGCGAGCACGATGCCGACGCGTCGTACGTTCCGCCGGACTACTTCCTGATCGTGGACTGCGACGAGGTCTACGCGAGCGACGATCTCGAGCGACTGAAGGCGTTCGTCGCTGCCCGCCGACGTCCGCTCTACCGCACCGCGTGCGTGCGCTACTTCAAGCGCTGGAACTTCCGGATCCACGGGTACGAGTGGGCGGTGACCTTCGTGCGCGCGGACCAACGTCTCCCGTACCTTCGGATGCGCAGGCCGCCGCTCGTCCGTCGCGCGCTGGCCAAGGTGCCGGGAGCAGGGCAGGCCGTTCGTGACCGGCTGCTCGGGTACGTCGACATCCCCGCGGCGGTGGGCGTGTTCCACCACGGCAGCTACGTGGGGCCGCGTCGGCGCATCGAGCAGAAGATCGAGTCGTTCGGCCATGCGGACGAGGTCGCACCGCGGTGGATGGAGCAGGTGTACGACCGGTGGACACCGTCGGCCACCGACTTCAACCCCGCGTTCCCCGGTCTGTTCGCGGGCGCGGACGCGGTGGCGCTCGAGGACCTTCCCCCTGAGATCCGGGCGTTCCCGTGGCCGCCCGAGTACCTCGAGGCGGGGCGGCCGTGAGGATCGACCCCTGCGCGACGCGGGCGGCATGCACCTGTGGTGACCGGGCCGGGATCCGGACGGTCGACGTGGGGGAGCGACGCGCATGAGCGGTGGTCTCGCTCGGGGAACGCGTCCGGCGGCACCGGAAGCGGTGGCGCCACGCGATGTGACGTGCGTCATCGTGGCGTACCACCGTCCTGCGCTGCTGGGCGCCCAGGTGGCGCGACTCGTCAACGGCGGCCTCCCCGTGATCGTGGTGAACGTCGAGGCCGATCCCGAGGTGCGCGCGGTCGTCGAGCGGCGCGGCGGCCGCACGGTGGACCTGGCGGACAACCCTGGCTATGCCGCGGCCGTGAACACGGGGGTTGGCGCCGCGCGCACCGAGCTCGTCGTGTTCATGAACGACGATGCGTGGATCCAACCCGAGGCCGTTCGTCGCCTCGCCGCGGTGGTGGGGTCCGGCGCAGCCGAGGTCGCGGTACCCCGGGTGATCGACGACACGGGCCGACCCGAGCTCTCCATCGCGGCGGTCCCGACGCCGGCTTCGCTCGCACGGGAGTGGTTGCTCCTCCCCGATCGACCGATCCCGGTCCTGCGCGGTCGCCTCCGGGTGCAGAAGTGGCGCGACCCCAGGACCGCCGAGCGGATCGACGCCGCCGCAGCCGTCGTGGTGGCGACGACGCGGGCCCTCGTGCGCCAGGAGCCGCTGCCGGACGCCTACTTCCTCTACTGGGAGGAGTCCGAGTGGTTCTGGAGGCTCCGTGAGCGTCGCGCCGTCGTGGAGTACCGCCCCGAGGTCGAGTGCGTGCACGCCGGGGGGCGCGAGGACGTGCGCTCCGAGAAGTCCCGGCTCCTCGCTCGGAACGCCGTCCGCTGTGTGCGCCGCACCCAGGGTGTGCGGCGGGGCGCGATCGCGTGGATCGTGGTCGTGGCGTGGAACCTCCGCCTCACGGCGGCGGACGGCCTGCGCTTCCTCAGGCGACCGACGCCCGATCGCCGGGCCCGGCTGGTCGCGCGCTGGGCGGGCCTCGTCGCGGCGTGCGGGACGTGGCGGGAGCTCCGATGAGCAGCTCGGTGCTCATGATCGACTGGCTCGGTCGAGGCGGGATCGCGCAGTGCACCGAGGCGTGGGCCATCGAGCTCGGAGGTGCCGGGCACGCGGTCACCGTCGTGACGCGTCCCGACCGTGAGCTCGGAGCAGGTCGGGTCCCCACGATCGGCGCGCCTCCACGGCGGGGGCGCGTCCGAGCCCATCTCGCAGTGGCCCGCACGGCGACGGAGCGAATCCGCGACGAGCGGCCGTCGGTGGTCGTCGTCCACAACTACGTCCTCCCTCCGTTGGAGGCACGCGTGTTCGATGCGGCGCGCGCCGTGGGTGCTCGTGTGGTCGCCGTCGTGCACGACGATCGGCTCCACACCCTCGGAGCCGGGACGCGGGCCGGGCTGCGACGGCGGCTCCGCGAGGCGGATGTGGTCGTGACCCATACCCGATTCGTTGCGGAAGGGGTCCGTCGCTTCACCGGCCGGACCGACGTCACGGTTCTCCCGGTCCCCGGGCAGATCGGCCTCGTGTCCCGCGAGCCCACTCCGCCTCGGCTGCCGTCGGGTCCGTTGCTCTGGGCAGGCCATTTCGGTGTCCTGCGTCGCCGGTACAAGGGTGGCGACCTCGTCGAGGGCCTGGCACGCGCGGGCGTGCCGGGATGGGGCTTCGTCGCCGCCGGCGCGGGCGCGCCGCGCGACGCCCCCGGTCTGGTGGCGTTGCCCGGCTACCTGTCGCCCGAGGCGCTCCTCGGTGTGGTGAGCGCGACCGACGTGACGCTCGCGCCGTACCGCCGCGCGACGCAGAGCGGGGCGGTCGTCCTCGCACACCTCCTCGGCTCGGTGCCGGTGGCCTCGGCGGTCGGCGGCATCCCCGAGCAGATCGAGGACGGGGTCGACGGCGTCCTCCTCGCCCCGGACGCGCCCGCGCCGGCGTGGCGCACCGCGCTCGACGACCTCGCCGACGAGGAGCGGCGCAAGGACATGGCGGTGGCGGGCATCGCGCGCTCCTGGCGGGACCACGAGGACTTCGTGCGCGGGATCCGGAGGATCGTCGGGTGAGGGCCAGCGTCGTGATGGTGGTCCGGGGTGAGCCCATCGAGCGTCTGAGGCGGGCACTCGACTCGGTGGCGGTGCAGGAGGGCATGGACGGGATCACGGTCTGCCTCGCCGCACCACCCGAGGACCACGACCTGCTCGTGTCGGCCCTCAGGCCGGGCGGTGCCGTGGAGTCGGTGGTCCTGGTCGACAACCCGGGTGGCGGACGGAGCGCCGGGCTCAACCGCGCCGTCGTCGCCGCACCCGACGACGTCGTGATCCGGGTGGACGCGCGGACCGAGATCCCCCCGGGCTACGTCGCCGCGTGCGCCCGGCGCCTCGATGACGCGTCGGTGGGGCTCGTCGGCGGCGTGCAGTGGCCGACCGCGCGTGCGTGCACCGGGCCGACGGGCGAGGCGATCGCGCGCGCGCTCCGGAACCACTGGCTCCTCGGGAGTCCAGCGTACCGGCGACCCGGAGCCGGCGGGCCCGTGGACACCGTGTACCTCGGTGCGTTCCGGCGCGCGGAGATGCTCGCCCTGGGCGGCTACGACGAGGGACTGGAGGCCAACGAGGACTTCGACCTGGCCCAGCGGTACGTCGCTGCCGGTCAGGTCGTCTGGCTCGAGCCGGATCTGGTGGTGCAGTACGAGCCGCGGGCCGAGTGGGCGGCCGTGGCCCACCAGTACTTCGCGTTCGGTCGTGCGAAGGTCGAGTTCTGGCGGCGCAGCGATCGGCGACCGAACGATCGGCAACGACTGGCGTTGGCCGCCGCGGGCGTCGGGCTGGGTCTCGCGCTGTGGGCGTCCCGACGGCCGCGGCGCCTCGCATCCCTCGGGCTCGGCGCGCTCGGTGTGGTCGCCGCGCTGGACCACGCCGCGGATCCCCACGAGCCCGACCTCGGCGTGCGGATGCGCGCGTGGACGGCGAGCACCGTCATCATCGCTTCGTGGCTCGGGGGCATCACCACCGGCGTGCTCCACCGGCGCCACCGTTG
>BTUT01000169.1:0-6640 GCA_045862935.1 Acidimicrobiia bacterium | reverse complement strand
CCGGCGGGCTTGGGTCGTGACGGCCACGTCGCTGCGCGAGGGCTGGAACATGTCGTTGACCGAGGCCGCGGCGTGTGGCGCTCCGGCGATCGCGTCGCGGATCGCCGGGCACGAGGACTCGGTGATCGACGGCGAGACGGGCCTCCTCTTCGATGACGACGAGGGACTCGTCGACGCGCTCGATCGAGTGATCGGGGACGCCCGCCTGCGACACCGCATGAGCGCCGCGGCCCTCCGGCACGCGAGCCAATTCACGTGGGACGCCACCGCGCTCCACGCGATGGAGATCCTCGCCCGCGACGCCCGCCGCCGCGCCCGTCGCGGCGCCGGCTGAAGCGCCGTCATCCCGCTCGCCGAGCTGATCAGCTCGGCGAGGCGTGATGGCGTTGGTCGGGTCGTCGGTCGGTCGCTCGATCGGACCACACGAGATGCAGCATCGCCAGCACCCCGAAGAGCGTGAGCAGGTGGGCGGTGCGGAAGTGGCCCGGCCACAGTGCGTCGTGGATGTAGTCGTGGCGGACCTGGCCGGCGACGACGAGCCCGACCGCGGCCGCGAGCGCGAGCGGCGGGATGACCCGTACGAGCACGGTGAGTGGTCCAGGCCGGTAGGGCGCCTGGTCGGGGCCGGAGCCGTCTGGTCCGTCGCGGGCGGGCACCGCGGCCGCGAACGCGAGGGCCGCGTACACGAGCAGGGCCGCGCCCACGGCGAAGCTGCCGAAGAGCGCTCCCACGATCACGATGCCCGCCGAGGCTCCGATTGGAGCGCGCGCCACGCAGGGCAGCCCGTCGGGCGCGCCCGGCGCCGGCGAGCGCGCCCCCGCAGGCTCGGCCCGGCGCCGGCGCACCGCCACGAGGACGATGCAGAGCGCGACCGCCGCGACGGACACGGCGATCGCGAGGTCCACCGCACGCTGTGGCGCCCAGGTGAACCGCAGCTCCGTGCGACCGCGCGTGCCCTCGTCGACCAGCCACCCGGACGCGAAGAAGTCGAGGGGGTTCGCAGGTCCCAGGTCGCGCGTCGTTCCGGCGTGCGTCGCCGTGGCCGTCCATCCGCGGTTCGCGCTCTGGTCGAGACGAACCCAGAATGCGTCGCCGCGGCCGCTCACCACTGCCGACCGGGGCGAGGAGTCGTGCAACACGGGTCCGCCGACCGGTGATGCGCCGGGCGCACTGCTGAATTCGGCGGACACGAGCGCGATCAGGTCGAGGTCCACGCCGGTGTCGACCCCCGGAGCGGTGCGGACGATGTGCGGTCCGGCGTCGAGCACGATCGGCACCGCGGTGCACTGCTCGATCTGGAGGCCGGCACGGCCGGTGTGCCCCGCGTCGCCGGAGACCCGCACGGCCACCGGCTGGTCGTCGATGGTGAGGAGGTCGTCGCGGCAGCCGAGGTCGACGGTGGTGGCGGTGCGCGCGACCGGTCCGGATCCCGTGTCGAGCTCGGCGATCGCCACCGGGAGCACGAGCGGGTTGCCCGCGAGGTCCGCCGCGGTGCGGGGCTCGATCGCCTTCACGGTCACCGACAGCTCCCGACCGGCGATCGGTTGCGGCGGCGTGAACACCGCCCGCGCGGTGGCGCCGCGTGCACCGAGCGCTTGCGAGCCGAGCGTCTCGGCGGGTGTGAGCCGCGGGACCGCGAACGTGTGCGATTCGCCGTCGACCGTGATCTCGAGCTCGGTGGGGAGGCTGTGGTGATCATCGACCACGAAGTCGAACGTGAGTGGTCCGAGGGGACGCGCCTCGGCGGTGCGAACGGTCCACGTCTGGCCGATGACGCCCTGCAACGGGGTGGACCACCACGTGGACAGGTCGCCGTCGACCGCCGCCGACGCGCGCACGCCCGGGTCACCGATGAGGCGCTCGCTGGACGTGACCTCGGTGCTGCTTCCCGTGGTGGCGAACACCCGGTCCAGCGTCACGTCGGGTGCGTCGGGGGCGACGTGCGCGGTGCCCGACACCGTGAACGACGTGGCTGCGGGGACCACGAGGAGGCGCCGCATCGCCGGCTCGGGATCGGCACGGTCGACGAGGGCCGCGTCCGCGCGCTGCCTCGACAGCACGTAGGCCAGCGCCGTGCTCGAATCGGTCTGCGACGAGAGGGCAGTGTCGCGCGGGAGGCGCACCAGCTCCTCCACGCGCACCCCGGGGATGGCGATCTCCGCGACGCCCACCGCCCCGGATGCCTCATCCGGGGGGATCCGCAGCTCGAGTGACGAGAACGGGTGGCCGTCGAGCGCAATGCGGGTGCCGGCCGGATCGACCGCGCGAGCAGGGTCGACGTCGACGTGCACCCGCCGTCCGGCGTCGTCGTCGAGCACGATGTCGAATGCGGTGATCGCCCGGGTCCCGAACCGGTTCGCGGGCTGCACCACGGTGACGTGGTCGGCGTCGACGCGCCGGCCGAGGTCGATGCGGAGGAAGTGATCCCGATCGCCGAACACGGGGCGCAGGCTCGCGGGATCGACCCGCCAGGATGTGCGCGGGTCTCCGTCGAACGCGTTCGTCGGTCGGTCCTCGGGGAGGAGGCTCACGAGGTTGCCGTAGGCGGACGCGTCGATCCGGCGCGCGCCACGCAGCACCACGATCGACTGATCGTTGGTGCGGGTGCCGTTCCACTCTTCGGTTGTCAGGTCGCTGGCGACGCCGGAGATGGGGCTGGCGGCAACCGTCTGGGTGGCGCCGTCGTTCTCCAAGAGGGTCGTGAATCGGCGCTCCCGCTTGCGGTTGGAGTCGGTCACGATGTGGCGGGTGCCGGATGCCCGTACAGCACGGCGCGCGGCGGGCCACGTCGCGAGGTCACCACCCGAGAGCACCGGGCGGTGGTCGGCGTCGAGCAACCCGGCTGCCGCTGCCGCGAGGAAGCCCGCGCCGTCGCCGTAGACGACGGTCTCGGCGCCGGTTGCGGTGACCGAGACCGGCTGGTGCGCGCGCGTCGCGCCGGGCACGGCGAAGACCGCCACCTGGGGCAACGTGTCCGGTTGCGTCGGACGGGAGCGCATCGACTTCTGGTCGACGATCTCCACTCCGGGGTTCACGTTGCGGTAGCCCTCGCCGAACGACGCGACGAGGCGCAATCCGGTGGCCGGGTCGGACAGCGCGTCCATCACGAGCTCCGGCCGCTGGACTCGGTACCGCTCGATCTCGAGGTCGTTGGCGACCACCAGGTGCGTGACACCCAGCGCGTGGGCGGCGGGCACGATCGTGCGCGGGTCGAACGTCCCGGTCTGGATCGACTGGTCGAGGGCGCTGAGGAGGTCGGCGCCCTCCACGCCGCCGAGGGGAAGCAGCTCGCGCCACATCAGCTCGGTGTCGGTGAGCCCTGGGAGAATGGGATCCACGGCGTGGCCCCACCGATGGGAGGCGAAGTCGATGCCGGGCACCACGAGTGCGCGTCCGTGAGTGCGATCGAGGAAGCGCGCGGTGTCGATCCAGGCTTGCGGGAGCACCTCGTCCCGGTCGTAGCGCTCGGCGATGAACGCGTCGCTCCAGGGCGCGACCAGGGTGAGCAGGCACGTGGTCACGATCACGAGTCCGGCCCCTCGGGCGAGCGGCGGCGTCCTCGGGCGCAACGCGGTGATCCCCGCGGCCGCGAGGCCGGCCAGCCCGAGCGCGGTCATCGCCCCGGCGCGCTGCGTGTTGCGCAGCGACAGCACCAGACCCGAATCCCGGCTCAGCGACTCGAACGCATCTCCGACGAGCGAGCGCTCGGTGCCGCCGAAGGCGATCGCCGATCCGAGCACGCCGACCACCACCAGGCCCATGAAGAAGAGTCGCTCGCGGAACCGAGACCACCAGCCGAGTGCGATGCAGGCGAGCGGAGTGGCGAACGACACGACGAGGAGAGCGACCGACTGCGTGAACGGCGGCGCGAAGCCGCGCAGCCACGGGCCCTGGTTGTCCCCCCCGTAGAAGAACCAGTAGCCGAGGCCCCGCAACGTCTCGACGGCCGACGCCGCCGACGACGTCTGGCGCACGGGCTCGGTGATCTCCAGCACTGGGAGTCCGTACTGCCCAGCCACGCGGTAGGCCATCAGCCACCACAGCTGGGTGAGCGTGGTGAGCAGCGCGATCCGCAGCACCGCGCTCACCCCCGCGCGTGCCGTCGCGGTGCGCTCGCCCCACACCGCGAACGGAACCCACAGCATCGAGCCGAGGAGCGCGAAGAAGATGGCGCTCCCGTTGATGGAGCCGGCGGTCGTGACGATCAACGCGTAGACGGCCGCCCAGCGCCACGGGTCGCGCCGGAGCGCATTGCGGGTTGCGAGGATCAGCCACGGCAGCGCGCAGTACGGGAGGAGCAGCGCCGACTGGCCGGTGACGTGGCCGAGGACGAACGGAGACAGCCCGTACACGAGCGCACCGACCGTCGCCGCCCGCCGGTCGCGCCACAGCACCCGGAACAGCACGTACGCGCCCGCCGCCGCGGCGAGCTGGATGGTGCCCATCCAGAAGCGCTGGGCGACCCAGTCGGGGATCCCGAACCAGTTCGTGAGCCAGTAGTAAGGGCCCATCGGCCAGAGGTAGCCGATGTTCTGGTGGGTGACCGTGCCTCCCGCGACACGCGGGTTCCAGAGGTTCGGTGCGCTGGCGAGGAGGCCGCCCGGATCGAGATAGAGGTACTGCTTCGTATCGGAGTTCAGCCTCCCCCAGTGCGAGAGGAACAGCGGGAGGTACACGACGAGTGCCAGCACTCCGAGGCAGGCACCGTCGGCTCGGTAGCGCCCGAGCGGCCCCGCCCGGTGGGCGGGTGGTCGTGGAGTGACAGCTCCACCGGGTTGCTCGGCCACCGCCCGCAATCTATTGCCGGCTCGCGCTTCGGCGGAGGCAGCACAGCGCGGGTGCCGACGCGCGCGGTGTCAGAATGAGCGCCGTCGACAGGAGATCACGTGACCCCCAAGTCGTTCCACCTCGCGCCCGAGATCCACGACTATCTCGTCGCCCACGGCACCCCGCCGGATCCAGTGCAGGAGGCGCTCATCGCGCGAACGGCCGAGCTCGGGGACATCTCGCGGATGCAGATCGCCCCGGAGCAGGGCGCCTTCATGACCATCCTCGTGCGGCTCCTCGGCGTGCGTCGCGCGATCGAGGTCGGTACGTTCACCGGATACTCGTCGCTGTGCATCGCGCGCGGACTCGCGGCCGACGGTCGGCTCGTGTGCTGCGACGTGAGCGAGGAGTGGACCGCGATCGCTCGTGAGCACTGGGAGCGCGCGGGGGTTGCCGATCGGATCGATCTGCGGATCGCGCCGGCCCTCGACACGATCGCGTCACTCCCGGCCGAGGAGCATCTCGACCTCGCGTTCGTCGACGCCGACAAGGAGAGCTACGCCGCGTACTTCGAGGCGCTGCTCCCGCGGCTGCGCAGCAACGGCGTGATCCTCGTCGACAACACGCTCTGGTCGGGGGCGGTGGCCGACCCGGACGTGACCGACGCGTCCACGGTCGCGATCCGCGCCTTCAACGACCTCGTCGCGGCCGACGAGCGGGTCGACACGGTGCAGCTCCCCATCAGCGACGGCCTCACACTCCTGCGCAAGCGCTGAGCCCGGAGGGGCGAGAGCTACGACGCGACGCGGAGGCGTCCGGGTTCAGGCACGGTGCCGTGCCGGCCGGTGCGGAAGCGGCGGCACGGGGTGAGTCGCGGGACGCGACTCGTGAGGAGCAGCTCGCCGGCCCGGCCGGCGGGATCCCCGTCCACCTCGACCAGCCAGCGGCTCGCGTCGTAGGCGAGCGCGTCGTCTTCGAGTGGCTGGATCGCGCTCGTGGGGCCGAGGGTGAGCCAGCGGCGCGGCGTGAGGCCGGCCGCCATGAGGCGCGCATGTGCACCATCGTCGGCCGTGAGGACGGCGCGCACCCCTCCGAAGACCTCCACGGGGTCGCGACCGGCCTCCTCGAGGCCGTCGAGCACCCGGTCGTCGATGCCCATCACGACGGCGGGGCGGAGCTGGCGGACGAGCGACGCGCTGCGGTAGGCGTCGAAGGGCGTCCGGTCCGCCGACGAGTACAGCGCGCCGAGCGCGCCCGCAGCGCGCTCGAACGGGTGCACGTGGATCGCCTGCGAGAGCAGCGAGACGATGAGCACGAGCTCGCCCTCGCCGAGCCCGAGGGCGGAGAGGTGGGGGGCCAGCGAAGCGGCCTCGTCGGCGATGTCGGCCTCCGAAACGGGCCACGGCGTGATCCGATCGTCGACCACGACGCGACCCACACCCCACGCGAGCGGCGGCTCCTCGTACACGGCTCCGAACGTCATCGCGCCCCTTCGTGGTGCACGGGTCAGCCCCTCGTGACCCGGGGGATCTTGTGCGGAGGGCCCTGGCGGAGCAGCACCTCGTTCTCCACGAGCTCGATCTCCGGCTCGAACCCGATCGCGGCCGCCACCGACTCGGTGACCCGGGTGCGCAGGTCGTCGAGCCCGCGCGGGCCCTCCGACGCGTAGCCGACGCGCAGGTGCAGGCGGTCCATCTCGCGGCCCGTGCGGACGACCTGGAAGAGCGCGGCCGACGTCTCGTCCACCATCTCGACCGCGGGCCACACGTCCCCGGGCAGGACCGAGACGCCGCGCACGACGATCTCGTCGCCCTTCCGCCCGAGCGGCCACACCCGCCCGTGGGTGCGCCCACACGGGCACGGCTCGCGCGAC